>NZ_JALJRP010000013.1:130076-136971 GCF_024519715.1 Pseudomonas sp. Pse35
CTGACAAAGAGCAGGGCCGCTTCGCGCCCCAGCGGGAGCAAGCTCCCTCGCCACAGGTTTTTGGTGTCCGGGCTATTTTCGTGGTGCTGAAGGCGAGATGTAAAATACTGATAATGCATAACCTAATTCATTAATAATGCGCATATCGCATCACGCTAGCGCGGCAATTCAACCCGAGCCGCCAACCCCGAGCCACGTCGATTGCTCAGGCTCAGCTCACCGCCCTGCTCGCGCACAATGGCCCGCGCTGCCGAGAGCCCAAGCCCTACCCCACCGGTATTGCGGTTGCGTGAGGTCTCGAGACGAAAAAAAGGGTCGAACACACGCTCCAGGTCCGCCTCGGGAATCCCCGGGCCCTCGTCGCTGACCTCGATGCGTACCCGCTGATCGTCAACACTCAGAGCAATGCTGGGGTGCCGGGCGTACTTGGCGGCATTTTCCAGCAGGTTGACCACCACCCGTTTAAGCGCCAATGGCCGGCCGTGATAGACCAGATGGGGCGGCCCCCGGAAGTCGACCGCCAGCTGCTGGTCGCGATAGTCGTCGATGATGGTTTGCAGCAGTTCAGACAAATCGAATGCCGTGCTGTGCTCCAGTACCGTATCGTCGCGGAAAAACGCCAGCGCGGCGTTGATCATCGACTGCATTTCCTCGACATCGCGAATCAGCTTGTGCTGATGGTCCAGATCCTCCATGAACTCACAGCGCAGGCGTATCCGCGTCAAAGGCGCGCGCAAGTCATGGGAAATGGCTGCCAGCATCTGGGTGCGTTCGCCGATGAAGTGCTGGATCTGCGCCTGCATGGTGTTGAAGGCGATAGTGGCCTGGCGTATTTCGTCGGGGCCTTCGATGTCGATGGGCGGTGCGCGCAGATCGCCGCCGAAGCGTCTGGCGGCACTGGCGAAACGCTGCAACGGCTTGGCCAATTGCCGGGTGGCCACCCAGGCGACCAGCAAGGTAGCGATCAACCCCAGGATGATGATCACCGCAATCCGCGTGGGTGCGCTCAGGCCCCAACTGCGTTCGGGTGGGATGAAGGACAACCAGCTGCCATCAAGTAACTGCACCAGCGCGACATAATGCGCGTCGGGGCTGCCACGGGGCCAATCGTCCGGGCTGTACACCTGAATGGTGCGCCCCGTGCCAAACAACGCCTGTATCCCAGGGACTTCGCCCGCCTGTAGCACGTTGCCGCCGCTGGGCAGGCCGAAATCCACGGGGTCGGTATGCCACGTCACCTGCAACCGCGCATCGCTGGCCGCTGCAGCCAGATGCGAGCGCAACGGCGCAGGCGCCGCCTCGATCACTTTCAGTGTCGCGGCCATCTGCTCCAGCAACCCCGTGCGGTCGATGGGCGGACGCGCCCACACCCCGGCCACCTGCACGAACAAGGCATTGAGGGCCAGTGAGGCGAGCATTGCGGCGAGAATGGTGAGGGCGATCCGCCGGTTCAGGGTGTCGCGGCGCAGCAGGCGGCGAATCATGCGCGGGTCACCGGGGCAGTGAACAGATAGCCGCCATTGCGCACGGTGCGGATCAGGTCCGGGCGCTTGCAATCGGGCTCGATCTTGCGCCGCAGCCGGCTGACCTGCACGTCGATGCTGCGGTCGAAGGCGTCGTGGCCCTGGCCGTGGGTCAGGTCGATCAACTGGTCGCGGGTGAGAATGCGCTGGGGGTGTTCAAGAAACACTACCAGCAGGTCGAACTCGCCACCGGACAACGGGATCATGACGCCCTCCGGCGAACGCAGCTCGCGACAGGTGATATCCAGATGCCAACCGGCGAAGGCAATCACCGGGCGTGAGCGCTCGTCGGCCGCACTGACCGACTGTCCCGCACGCCGTTGCACAGCGCGCAGGCGGGCCAGCAATTCGCGTGGGGCGAAGGGTTTGGTCAGGTAGTCGTCGGCGCCCAGTTCCAGGCCAACAATGCGGTCGCTCAGCTCGCCCATGGCCGTGAGCATGATGATAGGGATGCCGACCTGCGCCTGCACTTTCTGGCAGAGGCTGAGGCCGCCTTCGCCGGGCAACATGAGGTCGAGGATGATCGTGTCCGGCCGCTGTTGTGCGATGGCCGCCCACATGGCCTCGCCGTCGGCGGCCACGTCGACTTCATAGGCGTGCTGGACGAAGAATTTCTTCAGCAATGCCAGCACTTCCACGTCGTCATCGACGATCAGCAGTCTGCTCACGTTCACAGATTCCCAGGCCAAAAAAAGAACGACATCTAAAACCATTCCGGCGCCGGGGTCATTTATTTCAATCGAGCAACATTCCTTCGCCACGGACACAACCCGGACATCTTTGGGCAAAACCTGTCGGGCATTCTGCACGTCTTCCACCCAAGGAGACGCCTATGAAAGTTTCGAGCAGCAGGTACACCGAGCAAGCAGCAGGCGATGCGCGGCCACTGGTACTGAGCCAGCGCACCTCTTCCCAGGCTCAGGACAGCCCGATGCTGTTCCAGGAATCCTGCCTGGGGCTGAACGCGGACCTGGACCGTATCGTGCTGCGTCGCTACTTCGAACACTACAGCCCCGACGCCGGGCGCTGGGTCGAGTACGCCCACTCCATTCCCATCGCCGACCTTATCCACTGGATCATGACCCATGGCCAGTTGCATATCGAATCGTCACACGACACTCCAAACGAACAGGCAACCCATTGATGGCCCGTAAATGCTCACTCCTGCTACTGATGGCGGCCACCCTGAGCCTGATGGCTTGCAGCAGCAACAAGGTCGAACCCGAGCGATATACAGGCTTTCTTCATGACTACAGCCTGCTTAAAGAACAACAGAGCCCGTCGGGCCAGACCGTACTGAGTTGGATCAGCCCGGCCTTGAAGCGCGGCCGCTACAAGCAGGTCTACCTGGCGCCTAGCCAGTTTTTCCCGGCTGTTGAACCCACCGCTCAGATCCCCCAAAGCACGCTCTCCCACGTCACCGGCTACTACGACCTGGTACTGCGCTCGGAACTTGGCAAATACGTTTACCTGGCCTCAAAACCTGGCCCTGACACCCTCACAGTACGCCCTGCCATCACCCGCATCACCACCAGCCCCCAGGGACTGCGGTTGTATGAGTGGCTGCCGATCACCCTGGTCGCAGCGGGCGTGAGCGCCGCCACAGGCATACGCGATCGAGACAGTGAAATCGCCACGGAGCTGTCATTGGAAGATGGTTCGACCGGCGATGTCGTGGCGGCCATGGTGCGTAAAGGCACCGGTGCCCCCCTGGCCAATGACAAGCAAGTCATGACCGCCGACAACGTCAAGGACGTGCTCGACGGCTGGGCCCGCGACCTGGGTACGTCGTACAGTGCAGTCGCTCGATAACCCTCGCCGCGCTCAAACGTCATAATCACAGGGGCATCTGCGTGGTAATCTCCCGGCACCACGAATAGACATTGATCGTCACTTGACGATGACCAAAGCCAGGAAAGACCATGCCCAAGATTTCTCACTCAGCGCTACGCCGTAACTTCCGTGACCTGCTGGCAACGCCCCTGTGCGTTGAAACCGCCTCCGTATTCGACCCCATGTCTGCCCGCATCGCGGCCGACCTGGGGTTTGAAGTGGGAATCCTGGGCGGCTCCGTCGCCTCCCTGCAGGTGCTGGCGGCCCCCGATTTTGCGTTGATTACCCTGAGTGAGTTCGTCGAGCAAGCCACCCGCATCGGCCGTGTGGCCCAGTTGCCCTTCATCGCCGATGCCGACCATGGCTACGGCAACGCCCTGAATGTAATGCGCACCGTGGAAGAGCTGGAACGCGCCGGCGTCGCGGCGCTGACCATCGAAGACACCCTCTTGCCTGCGCAATTCGGGCGTAAATCCACGGACCTGATTTCCGTCGAAGAAGGCATCGGCAAGGTCAAGGCCGCGCTGGAGGCGCGTGTCGACCCGGCGCTGTCGATCATTGCGCGCACCAACGCCGGCGTGCTGCCCACCAGCGACGTGATTGCGCGGACCAAGGCCTACGAAAAGGCCGGTGCTGACGGCATCTGCATGGTCGGCGTCAAGGACTTCGACCACCTGGAGCAAATCGCGGAGAACCTCAGCGTTCCGCTGATGCTGGTGACCTACGGCAACCCACAACTGCACGACAGCGAGCGCCTGGCCAGCCTGGGCGTACGCATCGTGGTGGCCGGGCATGGCGCCTACTTCGCCGCGATCAAGGCCACTTACGACAGCCTGCGTGCCCAGCGTCAGCTGACCCACAGCACCTCGAACCTCAGTGCGACGGAATTGACCCACACCTACACCTTGCCTGAGAGCTATGTGGCGTGGGCCGAAGAGTTCATGGATGTAAAAGAGTAATCAATCACTCACGGCTCAGCCGTTGGCGCATCCCTGCGCTGGCGGCCGGGCCGGGCTGTACCACGCACTGATCCATCGCCACCCACGCACCTTCCTCCGTCGCCATCATCGGCTGCACCGGCCGGCCCGTCTCGCGTTCCACCACCTCGACACTGATGCCCTCCTCGGCGTAATGCCGATTGCCCCACGCCACCAACGCCATCAGCACCATACGAAAGTCTTCGCCTCTGGCCGTCGGCACGTATTCGTACCGTGGCGGCCGCTCGCTGTAGGCGCGGCGCTCCAGCATCCCCGCGTCTACCAAGCCATTAAGGCGGCGCGTCAGCATGTTGGGCGCGATGCCCAGGCTGCGCGAGAACTCGTCAAAACGGCGCAAGCCGTGCAAGGCGTCGCGCATGATCAGCATGCTCCACCACTCCCCTACCCGTTCAAGGCTACGGGCGATGGGGCATTCGGCACTGATGAGGGATTTGCGCTGCATAAGTATTCCTGTGTGCGAGTACAAACTTGTATGACGCCATGTTACTTTCATGATGATAGTGACGTCCATACGCTGTGTACCCTTCAAGCAACAGGAGTCGATTGAGCATGAGTAAACGTATCGTCGTGACGGGCATGGGCGCGCTGACGCCGCTGGGGTCGAGCGTGGAATCCACTTGGCAGCGCTTGCTGGACGGACAGTCGGGCATCCGCCGCTTGCCGCAAGAGTTGATCGGTGATCTCGCGGTCAGCATCGGCGGCCAGGTGCAGAGTGTGTTGCAAGACCCCGAAGCCGGTTTTGATCCTGATCGACTGTTGGCAGCCAAGGAACAGCGCAAGATGGACCGCTTTATCCTGTTTGCCCTGGCGGCGGCGGATGAAGCCCTGAAGCAGGCCAATTGGGCCCCCAGAACACCCGAGGAGCAGGAACGCACGGCAACCATCATCGCCTCCGGCGTCGGCGGTTTCCCGGCCATTGCCGATGCGGTGCGCACCACCGACAGCAAGGGCCCGCGTCGTTTGTCGCCCTTCACCATTCCATCGTTTCTGAGCAACATGGCCGCCGGGCATGTGTCGATCAACTATGGCTTGAAAGGCCCGCTGGGTGCGCCAGTAACCGCGTGTGCCGCCGGGGTTCAGGCTATCGGCGACGCAGCGCGAATGATTCGCGCCGGGGACGTCGACGTCGCGGTATGCGGCGGTGCCGAAGCGGCGATTCATCGCGTCAGCCTTGCCGGATTCGCCGCAGCGCGAGCGTTGTCCAGCGATTTCAATGTCACCCCGCAGCGCGCTTCGCGACCCTTCGATCAGGCGCGCGACGGCTTTGTGATGGGCGAAGGCGCCGGCATTCTGGTAATTGAAGAACTCGAACATGCCCTGGCGCGGGGCGCGCAGCCGATTGCCGAACTGGTGGGCTATGGCACCAGTGCAGACGCCTATCACATGACCGCAGGGCCTGAAGACGGTGACGGTGCGCGCCGGGCAATGACTCAAGCGTTGCGCCAGGCGGGCATCGAGGCGTCGCAGGTGCAGTACCTGAATGCCCACGCGACCTCCACACCTGTGGGAGACAAAGGCGAGCTGGCGGCAATCAGGACGCTATTCGGTACTGGCGGTAGCCCGGCGATCAGCTCGACAAAATCCGCCACCGGCCACTTGCTCGGTGCTGCGGGGGGCATCGAAGCCGTCTTCACCGTGCTTGCCCTGCGTGACCAGATCGCGCCAATGACACTCAACCTGGAAAACCCGGACGCCCTCGCCGACGGCCTGGACATGGTGCGCGATGAGGCGCGTCCTATGCCGATTGAATATGCGCTGTCCAATGGCTTCGGCTTTGGCGGCGTGAACGCCAGCGTGCTGTTCCGACGCTGGATATAAGCCGGGGTTTGCCCCTGGAGTGAATTTCACCGACCATGGCGCCTTTCTGTTCCTGCCAACACGAGGTGCCCATGGCCAACCACGACCTGTCCTATACCCCTGACCCGGACGCCGATTCCATCTCCTCCGACGTAATCGGCTTCAACGGCATCCTGGTCTCCACCCAGATTCCCACCCATGCCGATGGCAGCCTGGAACTGGGCGATATCACCCTGCAAAGCGAGTGCACCCTGCAAGCGCTGAAAGTCGCGCTGGAAAAAGCCGGCAGCTCCATGGACCGGGTCATGCACCTGACCATCTACCTCACCGACATGGCCGACCGTGCTGCGTTCAACGAGGTCTACAAGCGCTTTTTCGCCAAGCCCTGGCCAGTGCGGGCGGCAGTGGGCGTTGCCGCCTTGGCGGTGGAAGGTATGCGGGTGGAAGTGACGGCGATGGCTGCCAAGGCTTGAATCTGTGACGCCGTTAACGCCGATCTGATAGGAATGTCGAACGCGGTCAAAGAGGTGGGCTTGCCTGCGATAGCGGTGGTGAATGTTCCATCGCCATCGCAGCATAGGTATCTACACAACTGTGCAGTTCGCCGCAGCCCCCGGTAACTACGATGCGAAGCGAGCCGCTCTTGATCTTGATCTGCTTTTGATCTTAGGCGCCCCGTTAAACCACGATGGCCGGAATTCGACAGGGATTTGGGGGGTAAACCGGCAGGGATGCCGGTTTAGC
>NZ_JALJRP010000014.1:0-135635 GCF_024519715.1 Pseudomonas sp. Pse35
AAAAGCCGGAGACTGCTGCGCAGTCAGCGGGAGCAAGCTCCCTCGCCACAGCAAGCTCGCTCCTACAACAGGGGGTGGGGGCGCATGAATTATGCCGAGCTGCACTGCCTGTCCAATTTCAGCTTCCAGCGTGGTGCCTCCAGTGCGCTGGAGCTTTTCGAGCGCGCCAAGCGCCAAGGCTACAGCGCCCTGGCGATCACCGATGAATGCACGCTGTCAGGCATCGTGCGTGCCTGGCAAGCCGCCAAAGCCGTGGACTTGCCGTTGATTATCGGCAGCGAAATGCACATCGAAAATGGCCCGAAACTGGTGCTGCTGGTGGAGAACCTGAGCGGTTATCAGCACCTGTGCCGGCTGATCACCCTGGCCCGGCGTCGGGCTGAAAAGGGCAGTTATCGCCTGCTACAGGAAGATTTCGAGCAACCGTTGCCCGGTCTGTTGGCGTTGTGGGTGGCGCAAGACAGCGACACCCAGGCCAGCCTCGACTGGCTGCGCCGCACCTTCGACCAGCGCCTGTGGCTGGCGGTGCACCTGCACTGTGGGCAGGACGATGCGCGCCATCTGCAACAGCGCTTGCAACTGGCCCACAGCCTGCAAATCCCTGCCGTGGCCTGCGGCGATGTGCATATGCATGCGCGAGGCCGCCGTGCCCTGCAAGACACCATGACCGCCATCCGTCACCACGTGCCGGTGGCCGAAGCTGGCACGCGCCTGCACCCCAATGGCGAACGCCACCTGCGCAGCCTCGACGCGCTGGCGGCGCTGTACCCCCAGGCCTTGCTGGATGAAACCCTCGCCCTCGCGCGGCGCTGCACCTTCGACCTCGGCCAGTTGCGCTATCACTATCCACGCGAGCTGGTACCCGCGGGGCATGACGCCCAATCCTGGCTGCGCGCCCTCACCGAAGAAGGCATCGCCCAGCGCTGGCCCGAAGGCATCGACGACAAGACCTTGCAGCAAATCCATCGTGAACTGCAGCTGATCAGCGAGCTGGGTTACGAAAGCTATTTCCTTACGGTGCATGACATCGTGCGTTTCGCCCGCAGCCGTTCGATCCTGTGCCAGGGCCGGGGTTCGGCGGCTAACTCGGCGGTGTGTTTTGCCCTGGGCATCACCGAAATCAACCCGAGCCTTACCAACCTGCTGTTCGAGCGCTTCCTGTCCAAAGAGCGCAACGAGCCGCCGGACATCGACGTGGACTTTGAGCACGAACGCCGCGAAGAGGTGCTGCAATACGTGTTCCAGCGCTATGGCCGCACCCGTGCAGCCTTGACGGCGGTGGTCAGCAGTTACCACGCCACGGGCGCGGTACGTGATGTGGCCAAGGCCCTCGGGCTGCCGGCGGACCAGATCAACGTCTTGGCCGATTGCTGCGGGCGCTGGAGCGATGAGGCGCCGCCGTTGGAGCGCCTGCGTGAAAGCGGCTTCGACCCGGACAGCCCACTGCTGCGGCGTGTCTTGACGTTGACCCAGCAACTGATCGGTTTTCCGCGGCACCTGTCCCAGCACCCTGGCGGCTTTGTGATCAGCGAATACCCGCTGGACACCCTGGTGCCGGTGGAAAATGCGGCCATGGCCGAGCGCACCATTATCCAGTGGGACAAAGACGACCTCGACGCCGTCGGTTTGCTCAAGGTGGACATCCTTGCCCTGGGCATGCTCAGCGCGATCCGCCGCTGCTTCGATTTGCTGCGCCGACATCGCCACCGGGACTTGAGCCTGGCCACGATTCCCAAGGAAGACCCGGCCACCTACGCCATGATCAGCAAGGCCGACACCATCGGTGTGTTCCAGATCGAGTCGCGGGCGCAGATGTCGATGTTGCCCCGGCTCAAGCCGCAGACGTTTTATGACCTGGTGATCGAGGTTGCCATTGTGCGGCCTGGGCCGATCCAGGGCGGCATGGTGCATCCGTACTTGCGTCGGCGGAATAATGAAGAGCCCACCACCTATCCGTCGCCGCAATTGAAAGCCGTGCTGGAACGCACCCTGGGCATCCCGCTGTTCCAGGAACAGGTGATGCAAATCGCCATGGTCGCCGCCGACTACAGCCCCGGCGAGGCCGACCAGTTGCGCCGCTCCATGGCCGCCTGGAAACGCCACGGCGGCCTGGAGCCGCATCAGCAGCGCCTGCGCACCGGCATGCTGAAAAACGGCTACACCGAAGCCTTTGCCGCGCAGATTTTCGAGCAGATCAAGGGCTTTGGCAGCTATGGTTTCCCGGAGTCCCACGCCGCCAGTTTCGCCTTGCTGACCTATGCCAGTTGCTGGCTCAAATGCCATGAGCCGGCGGCTTTCGCCTGCGCCCTGATCAACAGCTGGCCCATGGGCTTCTACAGCCCGGACCAGATCCTGCAGGACGCTCGGCGCCATCGCTTGCAGATCCGCCCGGTGGATGTGCAGGCCAGCGACTGGGAATGCAGCCTGGAGCCCATCGACGGCCAGCAACCGGCGATTCGCCTGGGCTTGCGCATGATCTCGGGGTTTCGCGAGGACGACGGGCGGCGTATCGAAGCGGCGAGGCAGCAGCGGCGGTTCAATGACATCGCTGACCTGGACGCGCGCGCCGGGCTGGATACGCGTGCCCAGGCGCTGCTGGCGGATGCCGGGGCCTTGCGCGCCCTGGCCGGCAACCGCCATCAGGCGCGCTGGGACGTGGCCGGTGTGCATCAGCAACTGGGCTTGTTTGCCGGCCTGCCGAGCCCCGATGAAACGCGGGTGGCATTACCCGAGCCCACGGTAGGCGAAGATTTGCACGCCGATTACGCCACCCTCGGTACCACCCTGGGGCCCCATCCCCTGGCACTATTGCGCGCCGAGTTACGCCGGCGCCGCTGCCGCAGTTCCCAGGAATTGCTGGCGGTGGAACATGGGCGCAACGTGAGCATCGCCGGGTTGGTCACTGGCCGCCAGCGCCCTGGCACGGCGAGCGGCGTGACCTTTGTCACCCTGGAAGATGAGTTCGGCAACCTCAATGTGGTGGTCTGGCGCGACCTGGCCGAGCGTCAGCGCCAGGCGCTGGTGGGCTCGCGTTTGCTCAAGGTGGACGGCCGGTGGGAGGCGGTAGGTGAGGTGCGGCATTTGATCGCGGGGCGCCTCACCGATTTGACGCCGTTGCTGGATGGAATGGTGGTGCGCAGCCGGGATTTTCATTGAGTTCCAGGGGTTTGTGCATTCCTCTGTGCTCAGGATGAAACCATCCACCGCTGGCGCGCTCCAAAACTTGCGACTGTCTTGTCCCTGCACAGAGCCCAATCATGCAATTTTTATCCAACCCCCATGGCTGTGAAGGCTGGGCCGGCGAAATGGCCCAGCGGATTCGCACGTTTGACTGGTCAAGTACCGACCTTGGCCCCTTGGATCAGTGGTCCACGAGCCTGGCTTGCACCGTGCAAATGATGCTCGCCTCACCCGTGCCGATGGTGATGCTGTGGGGGCGGGCGGGGTACATGATCTACAACGACAGCTATTCGGTATTTGCCGGCGGGCGCCATCCCTACCTCTTGGGCACTCCGGTCGAACTGGGCTGGCCGGAAGTAGCCGAGTTCAATCGGCACGTGGTGGATACGTGCCTGGCGGGCGGTACCTTGTCGTTCAATAACAAGGAGCTGGTGTTATCGCGTCACGGCCAACCGGAAAGCGTATGGCTGGACCTCTATTACAGCCCCGTGGCCGGGGACAACCAACAGCCGGCCGGGGTGCTGGCGATTGTGGTGGAAACCACCGAACTGGTGAAGTCCGAGCGGGTGCGCCAGGAGCTCACCCATAATCTGGAGCAACGCGTAGCCGCTGAAGTGCAGGCGCGGTCTGCCGCAGAAGACCAGTTGCGCCAGTCACAGAAGCTGGAAGCGATTGGCGGCCTGACCGGTGGCGTGGCCCATGACTTCAATAACCTGCTGCAAGTGATCGCCGGCAACCTGCATTTGCTCGCCAGGCATGAGCCGGACAATTGTCAGGTGCAACGTCGCGTCACCGCGGCCATCGCCGCCGTGGAGCGAGGGGCCAAGCTGTCGTCGCAACTGCTGGCCTTTGCCCGTCGCCAGCCCTTGTCTCCGGCGGTGTACAACCCGCAGCGCATCTACGCCGGCCTGGGCGAGCTGTTGCAACGGGCGTTGGGGGAAACCATCCATATCGACGTGCAACTGCCCCAGGACTCCTGGTGCATCAATGTCGACCGCAACCAGCTGGAAAACGCGCTGCTCAACCTGGCGATCAACGCCCGCGATGCCATGCAAGGCGAGGGTGTGATTCGTATCACCGGGGAAAACGTCATCCTCAACCCGGACGATTGCATCGGTAAAAGCATCAAGCCCGGCGAGTACGTGCGCCTGGCAGTGGCTGACACCGGCGTGGGTATGTCCGAGGCGACCCTCAAGCGCGCATTCGAACCCTTCTTTACCACCAAGCGCGAAGGCCACGGCACCGGCCTGGGGTTGAGCATGGTGTTCGGTTTTGTGCGCCAAAGTGGCGGGCACGTGGACATGTGGAGCGAGGAGGGCAAGGGCTCGGTGGTGCAGATGTATTTCCCCCACTGCCTGGAGCCTGAATGCTTCGACGACTACAGTGATGCGGACCTGCAAGGCGGCGGCCAGGAAACCATCCTGGTGGTCGAGGACAACGAAGGCGTGCGCCTGACGGTGGTCGAGTTGCTGCAGCAATCGGGCTATACCGTACTGACCGCCGAGGATGGCGACCGCGCGATGCAAGTGTTGCAGCGCGGCGTGTCGCCGGACCTGATCTTCACCGATGTGGTGATGCCGGGTCGGGTCAAGAGCACCGATCTGGCCACCTGGGCCCGCGCGCAGAACCCGCCGGTGCCGGTGCTGTTTACCTCGGGCCACACCCGCGACATTCTGTCTTCCAATCATCTGCTCAGCGCCGATATCCACCTGCTGAGCAAACCCTACAGCCCCGATGCCCTGACCCAACGCGTGCGCAGGGTGCTAAGCGCAAGACAAGGTTGCCCATGACTTCACAGCGCAACATCCCACCGCTCACCGCCCGGCAAACGGGCTTCGTCAGGGTGCGTGGCGCCCGTGAACATAATTTGCGCAATGTCGATGTGGATATTCCCCGGGACGCCCTGGTGGTGTTTACCGGCGTGTCTGGCTCCGGCAAATCGTCCCTGGCGTTTTCCACGGTGTACGCCGAGGCCCAGCGCCGCTATTTCGAATCGGTGGCGCCCTATGCGCGGCGCTTGATCGACCAGGTCGGCGTGCCGGACGTAGACAGCATCGAAGGCTTGCCGCCTGCCGTGGCCCTGCAACAGCAACGGGGTACACCCAGTGCGCGCTCGTCGGTGGGCAGTGTCACCACCTTGTCGAGCTTGATCCGCATGCTCTATTCCCGCGCCGGCCGTTATCCGAAAGGGCAGGCCATGTTGTATGCCGAGGACTTCTCGCCGAACCTGCCCCAGGGCGCGTGCCCGCAATGCCACGGCCTGGGCCGCGTGTATGAAGTGACCGAAGCGCTGATGGTGCCCGATCCGTCCTTGACCATCCGCCAGCGTGCAGTGGCGTCCTGGCCGTTGGCGTGGCAGGGCCAGAACCTGCGCGACATCCTCGTGACCCTGGGTTATGACGTGGACATCCCGTGGCGCGAGCTGCCGAAAAAGCAGCGCGACTGGATCCTGTTCACCGAAGAAACCCCCACCGTACCGGTGTACGCCGGCTTCACCCCGCAGCAGACCCGCGAGGCGTTGAAACGCAAGTTGGAGCCCAGTTACCAAGGCACCTTCAGCGGCGCTCGGCGCTATATCCTGCACACCTTCGCCCACACCCAAAGCGCGCTGATGAAAAAGCGTGTATCGCAGTTCATGCAAGGCAGTGCCTGCCCATTGTGCAAGGGCAAACGCCTGAACCAGGCGGCGTTGTCGGTGAAGTTTGCCGGGGTGGATATCGGTGAGCTGTCGCAATTGTCCCTGGCGCAATTGGCCGAGTTGCTGCAGCCGGTGGCCGCGGGGCACGACACGATGAAGCTGTCGGTGGAAAAACGCCTAGCGGCCCAGCGCATCGCCCAGGACCTGCTCGAACGGGTCAACACCTTGATCGAACTGGGCCTGGGCTATCTGTCCCTGGAGCGCAGCACGCCGACCCTGTCGTCCGGGGAACTGCAGCGTCTGCGCCTGGCTACCCAATTGGGCTCGCAGTTGTTCGGTGTTATTTATGTGCTCGATGAGCCTTCGGCGGGCCTGCACCCGGCGGATGGCGAAGCATTGTTCACCGCGCTTGATCGTTTGAAGGCCGCGGGCAATTCGCTGTTTGTGGTGGAACATGACCTGGAAACCATGCGCCGCGCCGACTGGCTGATCGACGTGGGCCCGGCTGCCGGCGAACATGGCGGGCAAGTGCTGTACAGCGGGCCGCCCGCAGGGTTGGCGGATGTCGAGGCCTCGCAGACCCGCGAATACCTGTTTGCCTCACCTCGCCCGGCCAATGTGCCAAGCCGCGAGCCGGCCGGTTGGCTGAAGCTCAAAGGCGTGACGCGAAACAACCTGAAAGATTTGAACGTGGATTTCCCGCTGGGCTGTTTCACCGCGGTGACGGGGATTTCCGGCTCGGGCAAATCCAGCCTGGTCAGCCAGGCGCTGCTGGAATTGGTGGGCACGGGCCTGGGGCGTGTGCTGGAAAGCGACGATGAACCGAGCCTGGAAGATGCTGCACCGCAAGCCAGTGGCGGGCGCATCAGCGCCGGGCTCGAGCACATTCAGCGCCTGGTGCAGGTGGACCAGAAGCCCATCGGCCGCACGCCGCGTTCCAACCTGGCGACCTACACCGGGCTGTTCGACAACGTGCGCAAACTGTTTGCCGCCACGCCAGCGGCCAAGAAACGCAATTACGATGCCGGGCAGTTCTCCTTCAACGTCGCCAAGGGCCGTTGCCCGAACTGTGAGGGTGAAGGTTTTGTCAGCGTTGAATTGCTGTTCATGCCCAGCGTGTACGCGCCATGCCCGACCTGTCACGGCGCGCGCTATAACCCCGACACCCTGGCGATCAAATGGCAGGGCTTGAACATCGCCCAGGTGCTGGGGCTGACGGTGGAGCAAGCGGTGCAGGTGTTTGCCGAGCAGCCGGGCATCCTGCGTTCGTTAGTCGTGTTGCGCGATATCGGCCTGGGTTATCTGCGCCTCGGGCAGCCGGCCACCGAGTTGTCTGGCGGTGAGGCACAGCGCATCAAGCTCGCTACCGAGTTGCAACGCAATGCCCGGGGCGCCACCTTGTATGTGCTGGACGAGCCGACCACCGGGTTGCACCCCAGGGACGTCGATCGTTTGCTCAGCCAACTGAACCAGTTGGTGGATGCGGGGCATACGGTGGTTGTGGTGGAGCATGAAATGCGCGTGGTGGCCCAAAGTGACTGGGTGATTGATATCGGGCCGGGAGCAGGGGACTTGGGCGGGAGAGTCGTGGCGTGTGGGGCGCCGCAGAAGGTGGCCAAGAGCAAGACCAGCCGGACTGCGCCGTTTCTTGCTCGGGAGCTGGTCTGACTGGAGGCTGGCCTTTTGTGGGAGCTGGCTTGCCTGCGATGATGGCCCCCAGCCGACCCCTATCTGCCTGATCCAACACGATCCATTTGCATTGTCTGTGGAAGCAGTGTTTGGCTCAGCGGATCGAGTCCAGCATGCGCCCCAACATGGCATCACATCCCGCCAATTGCGCTACGCTCACAAACTCATCCGGCTTATGCCCCTGCTCCATGCTCCCGGGCCCGCATACCACGGTGGGAATGCCTGCCGCATCAAACAGCCCGCCTTCGGTGCCAAACGCTACGGTGCCGAACGCTTGCGAGCCGCAAAACGCCGCAATCAGCTGCGCCGCCTGGCTGTGCTCATCCGTGACCAGCCCCGGGTAGGCCGACAGCTCTGTGAACCGAATGGAGCTCTGCTTGCTGACCGCCTGCATACGCGGCAGTACCTGCTGCATGGCGTACGCTTGCAGTTCTTGAGCGACTTCAGCGGGGTCCGAGGCGGGCAGGGCGCGTACTTCAAAGTCAAAGCGACAATCGGCCGGGACGATGTTCAATGCCTTGCCACCACTGATCAGGCCGGTCTGTACCGTGCTGAAAGGTGGGTTGAAACGTGGGTCCTGGTGCGAACGCAAGCGCTGGCCGATGCGCCCGAGTTCGCAGATCAGATCGGCGGCATGTTCGATCGCATTCACCCCCGAGGGCGCATACGCCGAATGACATGCTTGACCCTGTATGTCGCAGCGCATCGCCAACTTGCCCTTATGACCCAACACCGGTTTGAGTTCGGTCGGTTCGCCGATGATGCACAGCATGGGTTTCACCGGGCGCTGTTCCAGAACAGCGAGCAATGAGCGTACGCCCAGGCATCCGACTTCTTCATCGTAGGACAGGGCGATATGCACCGGCAGGCGCAACGGTGTTTTGACCAGTGCGGGTACCAACGCCAGTACGCACGCGATATACCCCTTCATGTCGGCGGTGCCGCGCCCGAACAGCTTGCCGTCACGCTCGGTCAACGTGAACGGCGGCAGGGTCCAGGGTTGCCCATCCACTGGCACCACGTCGGTATGCCCCGACAGCACGATACCTGGCAGCTCAACCGGGCCGACGCTGGCAAACAGGTTGGCCTTGGTGCGTTGCGCGTTGTAGACCAACTCGCTGGCGATACCAAACCCGGCCAGGTAATCGCGCACAAACTCGATCAACTGAAGGTTGGACTCACGGCTGGTGGTGTCGAAGCCCACCAGCGTTTCCAGCAGGTCGCGGCTGCGGCTCATCGCTCGTCTCCGGCCACGCCGTAGCCGGGGGAGCGGTCGGGGGCGAGGGCGCGATCGATATAGTCCTGTACCTGTGGGCGGTAGGCGTCCCAGAGTTTTTGCAATTCGCCAATCGGCGCTTCGTCGGCCCAATCCACGCGCAAGTTGATGATCGGCCAAGTCAACTCGCCCACCACCACCAGCGCGGCGGAATGCACCGGGCCGGCTTCGCCACCGGCGGCGATGGCGGCATGCATCGCTGCCAGCAACCGGTCTGCGAGCTGGCCTTCGCCCTGTTCAAAGGCCGAGACCATCGCGGTGATGACTTCACGGTCGGCGAGCATGTTGCCCGCCGCCACGCATTGCTCGCCCGATACCGCGTGATGGGTACCCAGGGTCTGGCTGCCGCTGAAATGCACGCTGCGGCCCAGGTGGTCAATCGCCGTCAGTTGCCGATACTGACTGTAGCCGTTGCGGGTGAGTGCTTTGTCCACGGCATCGGTTGGGGCCAGGCCCTGTTCCAGCCCGTCGAGCACGTCTGGGCCGAGGGCCGGCAAGGTGATGTTCTGGGTCGATACCGCGCCCACGCCGGGCCGCAGCCATGGGCAGCGAGCGCCTACGGCGATACTTGATGAGCTGATGGCAACGCCCAACTGGCCGGTTTCCGCGCAGCGGCCAACGATTGAAAAGGTCATGGCTAGCCTCCTTACTCTGGGATAACCGCGATCACATCGATTTCCATCAGCCACTGCGGCTGGCCCAGGGCCGAGACCACCAGCCCGGTGGAAATCGGGAATACGCCCTTGAGCCACTTGCCCACTTCCTGATACACCGGCTCGCGGTAGCGTGGGTCGATCAAGTAGGTGGTGGTTTTGACGATGTGGCTGAGGTCGCTGCCGGCTTCTTCGAGCAGTTGCTTGACGTTTTTCATCGCCTGTTCGGCCTGGGCCCGAGGGTCGCCGAGGCCCACCAGGTTGCCATCGAAATCAGTGCCCACCTGGCCGCGTACATACACGGTGTTGCCGGCGCGCACGGCCTGGCACAGGTCGTTATCCAGGCTCTGGTTGGGATAGGTTTCTTTGGTGTTGAACATGC
Organism: Pseudomonas sp. Pse35; assembly: GCF_024519715.1. Taxonomy (NCBI): domain Bacteria; kingdom Pseudomonadati; phylum Pseudomonadota; class Gammaproteobacteria; order Pseudomonadales; family Pseudomonadaceae; genus Pseudomonas; species Pseudomonas sp. Pse35. Next base: position 9,819 of record NZ_JALJRP010000014.1, read on the forward strand.
GGATGCGAGTGTGAGTAGGCATCAAAAAACTCCAGGAAAAAGTGATCAGGCGCTGACAGGGGTCTGGCGGGCAACCGGCGCAGCTTCGCGGTACTCGAGGTACTGACGCTGGATAGCGATATGGTCGGCTACGTATTTGGCGTCGTGCCACACCCCCCAGATAAACGACGAGCCACGCCGCGATTGCCATGGCAAACCGAGGAAGTAGATGCCGGCTTCGCTGGATACACCACGTTGGTGTTGCGGCTTGCCGGCGGCGTCGAAAGCGTCCACCTGTAGCCAGCTGTAGTCCACGACAAACCCGGTGGCCCAGATGATCGAGGTGATGCCCGCTTCGGCCAGGTCCAGCGTCAGGATTGGCTGCTTGATGCATTCAGCGTCGGGAAACACGCGACGTGCTTCGGGCTCCTGGGGCAGGTCGAGACCATTGCGTTCGACATACGCGTCGGCCGCGTCCAGCAGGGCCAGGTAGTTCTCATCCCCGCGTGCCAGGTTTTCCACCAGGTTGGGTTGGAACGTCGCCACCGTGCCGTCGAAGGCTTGGGTCAGGCCAACCAGGGTCATGCCTTGCTGGGCCAGTTCACGGAAGTCGATGGTCTTGCCGCCGTGGGCGCCGCTCACAGCAATGGTCACGTGTTCACGGCCAGGTTTCATCGCCGCCTGGTCCCATTCGCCCAAAACCCCCAGCCACCAGCAGAAATCCCGGTTGCGATAGGCGCGGGGCGGGCGGTCGTGGGCGCCTACCGACAGGTAGACCTGGCGACCGGCGCGCTGCAGTTCATCGGCGATTTGTACGCCGGAAGAACCGGCGCCCACCACTAATACGGCGCCCGCCGGCAGTTGCCCAGGGTTGCGATAGTCGGCGGAATGGATCTGGTGCAGTGCCGTGCCTGTAGGCGCTATGCCTGGAATCACGGGCTTCTGGAATGGCCCGGTGGCGGCGACCACGCGGTTGGCTTCGATCACACCTTCACTGGTGTGCACGGTGAAGCCGGGGCGGCCGATGTTACGTACCACTGACGTCACGTCCACGCCAGTGCGGATCGGCGCATTGAATTTGCGTGCGTAGGCTTCAAAGTAATCGGCGACACGCTCTTTTGGCGCGAAGCCATCGGCAGGGACGTCATCGAATTCCAGACCGGGGAAGCGGTCATGCCAGGCCGGGCCGTTGGCGACCAACGAGTCCCAGCGCCCGGTGCGCCAGCGCTCGGCGATACGGCTGCGCTCCAGCACCAGGTGCGGCACGCCTTGCTTGCTCAAATGCTCGCTCATGGCCACGCCAGCCTGACCTGCGCCCACCACCAGCGTGTCTATTTTTGTTATTGCTTGAGTCATGTGTCTGTCCTTGCGTAATGCAGTTGGATTCAGCTTGGGCATGACGTCAAGTTAGGGGGCGGGCGGTGATTAATAAAATATTATTAAGTTGGGAATTGAGCATAAATATCGGATGCAGAGGGGGCTGTAGGAGCTAGCTTGCTCGCGAAAAACGTCAACGCTAACGCGTGTTTTCTGAGTCAACGCGGCGCCTGTGGTTTTCTCGCGAGTAAGCTCGCTCCTACAAACAGCTTAGAGCTCTCCGGAGTACTTCACCGCCGCCGCCGCCCGCGACGGTACCTTCAGACTGCGCAGCAGGGAGGACACATGAATGCGCACGGTAAACGGCGAGATATCCAGGGCCTTGGCGATTTCCTTGTTGGTCTTGCCCTGGGCAATCAGGCGCAGCACTTCCTGCTGGCGGGTGGTAAGGGTATGAGTGTCCAGCGGCAGCAGGCCCGACGGCGCGAACTTGACCAGCACTTCGCCGGCGCGTATCGCCAGCAGCGCCTGGCCGATCTCATCCGGGGCGATGTTCTTGCCGATAAAACCGTCGACGCCCAAGGCCATGACTTGTTCGATCAGCGCAGGGTCGTCGACCATCGACACCACCACCAAGGTGGTGCGTCGCAGTTGCTGGCGCATTTCGGCCAGTTGGCTGATGCAGGTCAGGCCGGGAAAGCGCAAATCGAGGATCAGGGTATCGACCTCGCCCGCCTCGCGCAGCAACGTATTCACCGTGGCCAGGTCGCCGGCCTCTTGCACCTGGGCGTCGGGCAGCAAGCGTTGCACGGTGCGCGCCATGCCTTCGCGAAACATGGGGTGGTCGTCGGCGATGATGATCCGGCCGGTCATGGTGAGCTCCTTCCTGGGGCCAGGTTGTGTCGAGGCATGCTACTTTATTTACCCTCGGTGTAGGAGCGAGCTTGCTCGCGAAGCACGCACCGGCACCGCGTATTCCCAGGTCAACGCGTTATCGTTGACGTTTTTCGCGAGCAAGCTCGCTCCTACAGATGATAGGTCAAGGATATGACGATGAGCCCCGAGACCAACTCCGAACTCGATCAGGCTAATCTGCGCATCGTGGTGGCCAGCATCGCTATCGTTTACATCGGCGTGCTGGGCTTTTTGCCTGGGCAGTCGTTGGACACCTATCTGCCGGTGATCCTGTATATCTTGCTGTTCCTGCTGGCATCCATCGTGTTGCGCCAGGTGATCGCACGCTGGCCTGGGCATTATCCGGCGCGGCGGATCTTCGGCATGATCCACGACTACACGGGCACTTCGTTCGGCCTGGTGATGGGCGGTGAGGCGGCATTGCCGCTGTATGCGGTGATGGTCTGGGTGAACCTGGGCAACGGCATGCGCTACGGTTCGCGCTACCTGGCAATTGCGACGGGGCTGGCGTTGCTGGCGCTGTTGATCGTGTACCAACTCACGCCGCTGTGGCAGGCGCAACCCTTCATGATGCTGATGCTGATGATCACCAGCACAGTGATCCCGGTGTACGCCCATATCCTGTTGGAGCGCACACGCAAGGCTTCCGAGCAAGCCATCGCAGCCAACCTGGAAAAGTCGCGCTTTCTTGCCCAGGCCAGCCATGACCTGCGCCAGCCGATCCACTCCATCGGCCTGTTCACCGCCTGCTTGCGCGAAGCCCGCTTGGGGGAGGACGAACAGCGCCTGGTGGACAATATCGACCGCTCTTTGCTTAACGTGTCGCAATTGTTTCGTTCGATTCTCGACCTTTACACCCTCGACAACGGACGCCTGTTGCCCAAATACCAAGTGATTCACCTGGGTGACTTTCTCGCCGACCTGGTGCGCCAGAACGCCGAGGCTGCGCGCTGGGCTGGAGTGCAGTTGCGCTTGCGCGCCGGCGCTCACTGGGTGCTGGTCGACCCGGCCATGTTGGCAACGATGGTGCAGAACCTGCTTTCCAATTGCTTCAAATACGGCGCGCAACGACCAGTGCTGATCGGTGTGCGTGTTCGCGATAACGGCTTGGTGGTGGAGGTGCACGACCAGGGGCGGGGCATTGCCAGGGAGCATCTGTCAAAGGTCTTCGAAGAGTTTTATCGCGTGCGCCAACTGCGTGACAAGGACGTTGAAGGCGTGGGCCTTGGGCTGTCCATCGTCAAGCGCCTGGGGCAGTTGATGGGGTTGCAGGTGAGCCTGCGTTCGCGGGTGGGCCATGGCACCTCAGTGAGTCTGCATGGCCTGGCCCTGGCCACCGCGCCGCGTCAACCGGCATTGCGTGACGATGCTCGCCAGGCCGGTCTGCTCAGCGGTCTGAAAGTGTGCCTGGTGGAGGATGACTACAACGTGCTGCTCGCCACCCAAGCTTTGCTCGAGCGCTGGGGGTGCGAGGTGCAGGCCGAGTCCACGGGGCAGGGCTTGGTCAGCGACTGCGACATCATCGTTGCCGACTACGATCTGGGCAACCATGCCACCGGCATTGAATGCATCGACCAGCTACGCGAACAACGCGGCTGGGCGGTGCCAGCGCTGATCCTCACCGGGCACGATGTGGAGAAAATCCAGGCCGCGTTGCATGATCGGCAGATCGCTATCCTCTCCAAACCGGTACGCCCTGCGGAGCTGCGCGGCACCCTGCGTGAGCTCAGTCAGGAAAAAATTACTGCATGAACGGCGTCAACCCATTGCCTTTGGCGCCCTTGGGCATGCAGTAGGCCGCGGGCTTCATCAGGCCGAAGCTGGCAATCGCGAACGCGCCGCCGCTCGCACCGCTGGGCACGGAGCAGTTGTACTCGCCGGAGGCTGTGTTAGCGACGTAGTAGGTGGTCATGGAGTCGCTGCGCACATTGGAAATACGTTTTACCGGCTCGCCCAGATTGGTTTCCGAAAGCTTCTTGAGATGATCTTCGGTGGGTTTGATATTGCTGCAACCGGCGACGCCGATGATCAAGGCGCCCAGCAGGGCAAGACGAGTGACAGGGGAGTGGAGTTTCATGGTGCTTCTTCCTTGGGGTTGTTTTGGTTTTTCCAACGCGCAAAGAACCCGCGCGCATTGAGTGCGCGGTGTGGGTGAGAACGTTGGAAGTGCCGCGGAATATAGCGCCGCCGTGGGGTGGGGTCGATTAGCACAAATGGGCTAGTGGCAGTTTGAGGTCATGGAAGGAGCTTGCGATGCTGGAGATAAAACGTGCCACGCCGGATGACGCCGAGCGTGCGTTCGAGATTCGACGCGAGGCCATTCGCGGCCAATGCATTGGCGCCTACAGCGCTGAGCAAATGGCGCTCTGGACCCGAGGTCACGCCAGCGATGGCTACAGCGTGTTGATGGAAAAACAGTTCTACATGGGCTGGCTGAATGACGAGCCTGTCGCCACCGGTATGCTCGATCTTGCCGACGGTGAAATAGGGGCCTTGTTTGTATTGCCCGCTTACATGGGGCAAGGCCTTGGCAAGGCAATGCTTGCTCATCTGGAAGGCGTGGCACGCCAGCAAGCGATTGAACAGGCTGTGCTGGATGCGACCTTGAACGCGGTAAGTTTTTATAGCGCGTGCGGGTATGTAGGCGATGAGCAGGCGGTGTATCGCTCTCCGTCCGGGTTGGTGCTGGCGTGTGTGCCGATGGTGAAGCGGCTGCGCGTTATGAGTCCCGCTTGAATGCAGCGCGCAATTGCTCGATCACCTGCGCCACCCCTGGCCCGTGAACCTGCGGCGGGGTGAGGCTCTCGCCAAACTCGCGCCATACAAACAGGGTCAGTTCAGCGCCATCGGTCATGGGTTCGAGGGGCGGCGTACCGAAAGCGTACAGCGAGCGGTAGCGTTCGTCCTGCCAGAACGCTCGCTCCACCCAGTCATAGACAGGAATGAAGTGAAAGTGCAGCGGGAAACCCGGCATATGTCCGTAGCGGCTGATATATAGCCACTTCGGCTGGAGCTGGGCTTGCATCACTCGTTGGATGTTGGCGAGCAAACCGCCCATTTCGGCCAGTGCGGCTTCTGGCATGTCAGCGAGGGAGTCAACCGGTACCTTGGCGCCAAGCATCAGGTAGCCCGGCAGCTTCGACGCTAGGTGGTGGTTGAGCTGCCAGTGCTCGGTCTGGTGAAGGATGAAGGCCGGGTCGATGTGCATACGCGCGCGTCCGTGTGGGCGGGAGCGCCAGGATAACAAAACTGCGGGCTTGCTCGCGAAGGCGGCCTGATAGCCGACCAGATGTCAGATCAGACCGCGTACATATCCGTTATTCAGGTAACGGCCACCTAGGGTTCCGCAATGGCGGCGGCTCACTTTGCAAAAGCGGCAAATCAAGCAAAACGCTCTTGCCCCATTACTCGGCACCTCGTTAGCGGGGCCCTATCGCCCTGCTTAGCCGCCGGCCACTGGACTGCGCCAGTCGTCCGAACCGGACGTCCCGGCGACCTCGTGAGTCCAGATGATCTTGCGATAGCTGAAGTGCACGTCCTCCAGATGGGTGAAGTGGGCGTTGTCGGGGTCCTGGCAGTTGGGCATGCGCGATTGGATGTCCACGATGGTCGCGCCTTCCAGTTCAATGGTGAAATAGTGCTCCAGAGTCCCGGAGGAAGAGTTGCGCAGCCATTCCAGCCGGCAGGACACTTCTTCGCCGGTAGTCAGGGCGCTGAACAGCAAGGGTGAGGATTTATCGAAAACCTTGCTGATCATCAGCGGTTTGTGCACGCGCTGACCGGTTGGCTGGCCGGATTGCGGGTCGCGAGGAATGATCACCTGGTGAGCAAATGCTTGTACCAGTATCTGGTCCTCATGACCTTCCTGATAAATGCTGCCTACCGAGTCCTGAGTAAATGTGCCTGCCGTAATCAAACCTTGTTTGACACCGGTGATGGAGAGATACGCGGGTGTTGGCATGACGGGTTTCCTTGCCTGATTGAGTAGGTATTGCCGAACAGCAAAAGCGCTGAAGGGGCAGAGGCCTATAACAAGAAGCGTGCCTGAAAGTATGAAAACCAATGAAATAAAGACCAAGGCGGCTCTGTGTTCGTTTGTTGAGAGCTTATTGTCGAGCGGTAGGTGGATTTCAGCGCTATTAGTTTCACGCCTGCGCGCACTTAGTTGCTCATGCCCTATAAGTTGTAAATGCGCGGCTGTCGGAGATAAAGCGTGGTTTTTTCCGATGAAGAGGTGCGCAAATAGTTGCGCATTCCTTTATTTGTTGGGTGTGTAGGACGTTTCTTAAGTTCCGTTCCGTTACTTGCTGATTGTTTTTGTCGTGGCTAAGGTTCACTCACTTCGATGAGTTTTGAATGGAAGTTCAAGGGCGTTTCGACAATGGCGTTAAGTCCTCCTATTTACCTCGGACGGATGTGTGCAACTCAAAATGGCTTATTCAGAAGAACTTTATGTTCATTACCGCAAGCTTGCACGGACAGCATGTTGCCCAAGCAGTTTTGTTGGTAGTGACGTGCGTTTTTCGAGCGAGTTTGAAGCGCTGGAGGCCGAGCTTGGCAAAGCCCAGTCTATCCATGTTGCGGGCCAGCCGGATTGGCAGAAGGTCAGCGAAATCAGCGAGCATTTGCTGCGTGATCACTCCAAGGATCTACGCGTCGCCGTCTGGTTGGTCTGGGCCCTGTATCAACGTGATTCATTTGCTGGATTGCTGGCCGGTCTCGGTTTGCTGCGTGACCTGTGTGAACTCCATTGGGAGCAGGTTTACCCTGGCAAGCTACGAACCCGCGCTGCGGCGTTTGGCTGGCTGGTGTCGCGCCTTGAGCAAGCGTTTGCACTCAACCCGTCGCTCAGCGATCAACGGCCTTTATTCCAGGCCCTGTTGGAACACCTGGCATGTCTCGACCAGCTATGGGGCGAACAACTTGGAAGCGATGCACCTTTGCTGCTGCCGATTCGCCGGCAATTGTCGGAGCGCTTGGCGCAGGGTGTATCCGAACCTGGCGGTGTCGCGAACGTCATTGCCCAGGTCAAGCAGACGACCCAGTTGCTGAGTCCCGGGCAACCGATCAACAACGAAAAAGACGCGCACAGACTGCTGCGCACTTTACAGGAGCAGGCCCGCCCGTTATGTGCCTGGTGGTTGCGCCAGGACGCAACCGACCTGCGTGCCTTGCGCCTGGGTCGAACCTTGGCGTGGTTGATGCTCGTCAATTATCCCGACGCCAACAGTGAGCGAGTAACGGCGTTGCGCCCGTTGGTCGCGGACAAGCGCAAGCGCTATCAAGAACGTCTCAGCCAAGGCCATCACGCCGAACTGTTGCCTGAGCTTGAGGTAAGCCTGGCGGGTGCGTTGTTCTGGTTGGATGGTTTGCGCATGGTCTGGGAGTGCCTGGACGCCTTGCATGCAAACCTGGCCATGACTGAACTGGAGATGCATTTGGCTCTGCTGCTGCAGCGCCTGCCGCACCTGCCTGAATATCGGTTCAACGACGGCACCCCCTTTGCCGACCCTGCGACAGGTGAGTGGATCGCGCTGCATGTGATGCGTCACGTGCACAAGCCCGAGCCCTCCCATGTTGTCGCCGACAGTCACACGCAGCCCTGGGAGACCACATTGCAAGCGGTGATGCCTTGCCTGCGAAAGGACGGCCTCAAGGCAGCAGTGGCCGTACTCAAGCAAGGGCTGCAGGCGGCGTGCGGTGATCGAGCGCGCTTTCATTGGCGCCTGGCGCTGGCCAGGTTGTGCGTGGCGGCTGGCAAGCATGAGCTGGCCAGGCTTCAGCTGGAAGAACTCGACCTTCAATTACAGCGCACAGGTCTGGAAAGTTGGGAGCCGGCGCTGACCTTGCAAGTCGGCAAGCTTCTGTACCGCTGCTATGAGCTGTTGCCACAAACCCAGCCCATATGCGACTGCAAAGACGCACTGCATCGCAGGTTGTGCCATTTCGATCTTGAAGCAGTACTTGAATAGCGCCTCATCAAAAAGGAAAAGCACCATGGCCAAAGACGGTTCGGTAGCCTCCAAGGAACGTATCAATATTACTTTCAAACCCGCTGTCGGTGGGGCCCAGGAAGAAGTCGAGCTGCCGTTGAAGCTGCTGGTGCTGGGAGATTTTTCCCAGCGTGCGGACCATCGCAAACTCGAGGATCGCAAGCCCATCGGTATCGACAAGCACACCTTTGACGAGGTGTTGGCCAAGCAAGCCTTGAGCCTGACGCTGAGCGTACCCAATCGCCTGCAGGATACCGCTGATGTGGAGGAGTTGCCGATCCAGGTGCAGATCAACGTCATGAGGGACTTCAACCCCGCAAACCTGGTCGAGCAGATCCCGGCGTTGCAAAAGCTGATGGCATTGCGTGAAGCCCTGGTGGCGCTCAAGGGGCCGCTGGGGAACACGCCGAACTTTCGCAAGGCTATCGAGCAGGCATTGGCCAATGACGACTCCCGCGCTCGAGTCCTGGCCGAACTGGGGCTGGACAGCCCTCAAGCATTGCCGTTTCAGTAAAGGGACACTGACACCATGAACACGATTGAACACAGCTCGAAACTCGTACAAACCACCGAAACCTGCAGCATCCTCGATAACATCATTGCCCAGACCTTGCTCAGTGCCGACGACGAGGCTTACGGCATCGCCAAGCGCGGCGTGTCGGCGTTCATTGCAGAGCTGGTGAAGCCACATAACTGTGATGAGCCGGTAAAGAAACACCTGGTCGACCGCATGATTGCCGAGATCGATACCAAGCTCAGCCAGCAAATGGATGAAATCCTGCACCATCCGGACTTCCAGGCACTGGAGGCTTCATGGCGAGGCTTGCAGTTGCTGGTCGAGCGCACCAATTTTCGCGAAAACATCAAGATCGAGCTCTTGAATGTCTCGCGCCAGGACCTCCTGGACGACTTCGAAGACTCATCGGAGATCACCCAGTCCGGGCTTTACAAACATGTCTACAGTGCTGAATACGGCCAGTTCGGCGGACAGCCGGTGGGCGCAATCATTGCCAACTACTTTCTCTCGCCCAACGCACCTGATGTGAAGCTGATGCAGTACGCATCCAGCGTCGCCAGCATGGCCCACGCGCCTTTTATCGCCGCTGCCGGGCCCGGGTTCTTCGGTTTGGAAAGTTTCACCGGGCTGCCGGACCTGAAGGATCTGCGAGATCATTTCGAAGGTCCGCAATTTGCCAAGTGGCAAAGTTTCCGGCAGAGCGAAGACGCCCGTTATATCGGCCTTACCGTACCGCGCTTTCTGTTGCGTACCCCGTATGACCCCCTTGAGTATCCAGTCAAGACCTTTGCCTACCAGGAGAATGTGGTTAATAGCCACGAGCATTATTTGTGGGGCAATACCGCGTATGCCTTTGCCACCCGCCTGACCGACAGCTTTGCGCGATTTCGCTGGTGCCCGAACATTATCGGCCCGCAAAGCGGCGGAGCGGTCGAGGACCTCCCGCTGCATCACTTCCAGAGCATGGGCGAGATCGAAACCAAAATTCCTACCGAGGTGCTGGTATCGGACCGACGCGAATACGAGTTGGCACAAGAAGGTTTCATCGCCTTGACCATGCGCAAAGGCAGCGATAACGCGGCGTTCTTTTCCGCCAGCTCCGTGCAGAAGCCAAAATCCTTTGGTATCAGTGAGGAGGGCAGGGCCGCAGAGCTGAATTACCGGCTGGGCACCCAATTGCCTTACATGATGGTAGTCAACCGCTTGGCGCACTACCTCAAAGTGCTGCAGCGCGAGCAGTTGGGCGCATGGAAAGAGCGCACAGACCTGGAGCTGGAACTCAACAAGTGGATTCGCCAGTACGTGGCGGACCAGGAAAATCCTAGTGCCGAGGTACGTGGGCGGCGCCCGTTGCGAGCTGCACGCATTGTCGTCAGTGATGTCGATGGCGAACCTGGCTGGTACCGGGTCAACCTGACTGTGCGCCCGCATTTCAAGTACATGGGGGCAGATTTCACTTTGTCCCTGGTCGGTAAGCTGGATAAAGAATGAGCAGAGGCTACGGCATGCCAGAGCACGGCAGCCTTTTCGAACGCCTCGAATGCGGTGCGTCGCCCCCGGAGGGCGGGGCGGCGTCCATTGCTGCCCATCTGGGGAAAATGCTCAGCACTCGCGCGGGCAGTGTCAAGACATTGCCTGATTATGGGCTGCCGGACCTCAATGACATGCGGCTTAGCTTGCATGAGTCCTTGAGCCAGTCGCGTCTACATATCGAGCGCTTTATCCAGGCCTATGAACCGCGGTTGACGAATGCACGTGTCAGGCTGTTGCCGGGGGCGCGTGAATCCCTGGAGTTGGCGTTTGCCATCGAGGCTGAGCGGGCCATTGACGGCATCCTGCAGCCCGTGGTGTTCCACGCCCGCCTCACGGATGCCGGGCGGGTTGAGGTTTTTACCGATGACGCTTGACCGATATTTTCAAAGCGAACTCAGTGCCCTGCGCCAACTGGGCAGGCGTTTTTCAGAGCGCAATCCCGCCCTGGCGCCGTTTCTCGCCGAGGCTGGCCAGGACCCGGATGTCGAACGCTTGCTGGAGGGTTTTGCCTTTTTGACCGCGCGCCTGCGCCAGAAGCTGGATGACGAACTGCCGGAGTTGACGCATTCGTTGATGCACTTGCTCTGGCCTCATTACATGCGGCCGATACCGGCCTTCAGCATCCTGCAATTCGATCCGTTGAAACGCGCTGGTCCCGGTGTTCGAGTGGGTCGGGACACCGCCGTGGAAAGCGCCACCATCCACGGCGAGCGTTGCCGGTTCCGTACATGCTACGCCACCGATGTCATGCCCCTGCAACTCAGTGGCCTGGAATACCGGAGCCAGGGCGAAGGGGCCCGTCTGGATTTGCACCTGAGCATGAGTGTCGCAGGTAACTTCAGCGAGTTGGCATTTGATTCACTGCGCTTGCACCTGGCCGGAGATCCTTATGTCAGTCAGGGCCTGTATCTGAACCTGTTGCGTCATCTCGATGGGATCTGCCTGCTGTTACTGGATCACGACGGTATGCCGATCATCGCCAGCGATGGCATGCCCGTGATGCTACGGCTCGCTGCTGACCAGGTTCGGCCGGTGGGATTCTCCAAGGAGCAGGCGTTGATTCCTTATCCGCAGAATGCCCTGGGGGGTTATCGACACCTGCAGGAGTACTTTGCTTTTCCCGAGAAGTACCTGTTTGTCGACGTTGAAGGTCTGAGTGTGCTGCACACGCTGTCTCACGAGCTGCTCCGGCAGGCGCATGGCATGGTAATGCGCTTTGAACATCGCACTCACGGCCGTGAACCTCAGCGTCCCACCCTGGACAACATAAAGTTGTATTGCACGCCCATCGTCAACCTGTTCAAGCAGGATGCGATTCCTATTCGCCTGGATGGAAAGCAGGATGAGTACCTCTTGGTGCCCGGGGAATATACGCCGGGTAATGCCAGCGTCTTTTCCGTGGATCAGGTCACTGGGTGGCGCCCCGGTGGCTTGGGCTATCAAACCTACGTGCCGTTCGAGTCGTTTGAGCATGACTGCGACACTGAGCCCCTGGCGGCACCGCCCAGCTACAGCATTCGCCAACGCTCGTCGGTTCAACATGCCGGGCTCGATACCTGGATGGGGTTTGGCAACCGCCGCGAACGGGGCCATGAAACCTTGTCGGTCGAACTGACCTGTACTAATTGCAACCTGCCGCGCCAACTGCGTGCGGGTGATATCAATCTGCCCGGTGAGCAGACGCCGGAGTCGTTGACGTTCCGCAACATCACCGCGCCAACGGCGAGCTTCGCACCACCACTGGACCAAGACTATCTGTGGAAGCTCATCAGCAACATGTCGCTCAACTATTTGTCGTTGACCGATATCAATGCCTTGAAAGTGATTCTGGAGTCCTACGATTTGTCGCGTTATTACGATCGCCAGGCCCTGAAGGTCAGCCAGAAAAGACTGGGCGCCTTGCTCTCCATCCGCCAAGAGCCAGTGGATCGCCTGCACCGCGGGCTGCCCATCCGAGGCGTGCGGATCGATCTGACGGTCGATTCCCAGGGCTTTGTTGGCCAGGGCGACCTGTTTGTATTCGCTTGCGTTCTAAATGAGTTTTTTGCGCTTTATGCCAGCCTCAATTCGTATCACGAGTTGCGGGTCATCAGCACACAAGGAGACGTGTATCTATGGCCATCCCAGATGGGACAGCAACCCCAGCTCTGACTCAACTTTGTCGCGTTATCCGTGAGTTCACGTTGTTTCAGGCGGTTCTGCAGGTTATCGAGCATTTGCGCGAGGCCCATCCGCTTTTAGATGACGACGCGCTGTACGACCAGTTGGAGTTCCAGGCCAACCCTGGTCTCGGGTTTGCCGCGCACGATATTGACCGGGTGGAGTTCTTTATGGAACAGGGCCAATTGCGCGCACGCCTGCGTCTGAATGTGTTGGGGTTATTCGGTGCGGGGTCACCACTGCCCGCGTTTTATGGTGAGCAGGCATTCGCCGAGCGCTCGGGTGGCAACCCGACTCGGGATTTCCTCGACCTGTTCCACCATCGGCTGCACCGGCTGATGCTGCCGATCTGGCGCAAGTACCGCTATCGGGCGTGTTTCCGGGCAGGTGCCAACGATAGGTTTTCCGAGCAGATGTTTGCCTTGATAGGGCTGGGCGCAGCTGCGATACGGGGCGTTTGCCAAGTCGATTGCAAGCGCTTGCTGCCTTACCTTGGCTTGCTGAGTTTACGGGTGCATTCGGCGGCGTTGATCGAGTCGGTCCTGCGTTACTACTTCATGCACGAGGCGTTGTTTCTAGAGCAATGGGTTGCACGTACGGTCGAGGTCTGCCAGACGCAGCGCAATCATCTGGGGCGGGCCAATAGTGCTCTTGGCGATGACCTGGTTCTGGGGCACCGCATCGCTGACCGCAGTGGCAAGTTCAGGGTGCATGTCCGGGCGCTGTGCTGGGAGCGTTTCCACGATTTTCTGCCCACCGGAAGTGCCTACCAACCACTGCGTTCGCTGGTGCGCCTGACCCTGCGGGACCCCTTGGACTACGACCTGAGCCTGATGTTGGCGCAGGGCCAGATCAAGGCCTTGCATATTGGTGAGAACACAGTTTGCCGCCTGGGCTGGACCACTTGGCTGGCGCATGAACAGGCCGATGGCGTGGTCACGCTGACCCACAATTCATCAGGGATTAATGACCATGACTAATGCGGACCTGCAACAACTGATCGGCGCGCTGTCGGCAAGACCGACACAGTGCTGGCCCTGGCGTGTTTCGACGAGTGCAGCCCATGACCGATAACCTGCTTGGTAAAGAGGCCGACCCGCTGGTTTATGTCGACGCGCTGTCTGCCTGTTTCACACGCTTGGGGTTCGAGCGCGATGAACATTCGTTACTTGAAGGATGCGTTACCGGGGCGGCACGGCTGAGCCAGTGTGAGCTCAGCCAATTGTATCTGCTGGACGAAGTGACCGGCCGGCTTGAACTGACCGCTCAACATATGGCCCAGATACCATCGCTCTCCGTTGCGCCTGCGTGTCCCGATCAGTCCCACCAAGGGCTGCTGCACGCAACCTTGAACCAGGGCTCCGTCCTGAGTCTGGAGGATGTGCAAGACAGTGGGTATGACACCCGCTTCCTCCCGGCAATGGCGATACCCTGGCGTGCGCTATTGATCGTGCCGCTGCTCAGCCGATGCAAACGTATGACCGGTGTGCTGGTCTTCGCCCGCCAGCAGTCGGTCCAGTTGCGAGTCTACGCCTCATCCTTGGGGCATTTGGGCAGCTTCGCCTTGAATCAGTTACTCGCACTGCGCGATATCCAGCCCATCGTTGGCACAAAGCGCAGATGCGACAAACCGTTGGCTGGAACATATGGCTTGATTGGCACCAGTGCGGCAATGGAGCAGGCGTGCCGGCTGATCAGTAAAGTGCTGCACACGTCTTATACCGTGCTGCTGCACGGTGAGACCGGCACTGGCAAGGAAGTGGTGGCCCGCGCCATCCATGCCGCCGGGCCGCGCAAGGCCAAGGCCTTTGTCGTGCAGAACTGCGCAGCGTTCCCGGAAGGGTTGCTTGAAAGCGAACTGTTCGGCTACCGAAAAGGCGCGTTCACTGGCGCCGAGCGCAATCACGCGGGGCTGTTCGACGCTGCGCATGGCGGTACGTTGCTGCTGGATGAGATCGGCGATATGCCGCTGTCACTGCAAGCCAAGTTGCTGCGGGTATTGCAGGAGGGCGAGGTTCGCCCACTGGGCGCCAGTGCAGCCCATAAGGTTGATGTCCGCATCATTGCTGCCACCCATCGCGACCTCGCGGCGATGGTTGCCGAGGGGCGCTTTCGCGAGGATCTCTATTATCGGCTTGCTCAGTTTCCCATCACTCTACCGGCCCTGCGCGAGCGAGACGGCGATGTACAGCAACTGGCGCGCTATTTCACGGACAAGGTTTGCGAAGCGCTGGAAAGGTCACCTGTCGATTGGTCGAATACCGCCCTTGATCAACTTTCCAGCCACAGCTTCCCCGGCAACATACGCGAGCTCAAATGCCTGGTGGAGCGCGCCGTGCTGTTGTGTGACGACAGCGTGATCCGACCGGAGCATCTGGCGCTGCCAATGACACTGACGCCAGCCGCTACCGATGAAGCGACCCTGCGCCAGCGCATGGAGCGAGTGGAGCGCACGTTTTTGCTCGATTGCCTGCACAAGAATCGCGGTAATCGCACCCGTACGGCACGGGAGCTAGGGGTTGCCCGGCGTACGCTGCTCTACCGTCTTGCCCGCTTGAACATTCCCTTTGGCGATGCCAGGGAAGAACGCTGAATGACGCACCTTATTTTCACTATGGGAGAAAGCCGATGCCTGATCGTCCATGGCACATCGTCGTGCTTGTACTGTTTTTGCTGGGTGGCTGTAACGCCAACTATGTATTCGATGACGCTGAGTACCATCCTGTGGGTGACCCACAGGCGATCACTCGTGGCCGCTGAATGGAGGGTCATGAAGATGCAGCTTGTGTTTGAGATCTGCGCGCCCGAGAGCGAAAAGAACGTGCCCCTGGACCGCAAAGTGTTTGACGTGAGTGGTGGCGTGATCGGCCGCGGCTCGGAATGTGATTGGGTAATACCTGACGCCAGCCGCGTGCTCTCCAGCCACCATGGACTGGTCGCCTACCGCGAGGGCCGCTATTTCCTCACGGATATCAGCCGCAACGGAATCAGGGTGGCAGGGAGTCATGAGCGCCTGCGCAAGGGGCACGCGCGATTGATCAGTGATGGCGAAGTGTTCGAGCTGGGAGCGTTGGCGATACGTGCGCGCTTGCTGGAGCCACCGCAACCTGCTGGCGGCTTGCAGGCCGCCTCGGCAGTAACGATCCCTGAAGACGCCTTCCTCTCGCTGGGCCCTTCGCATCAGTTGGACCTTGATTGCCGTATGCATGCCTTTTCGCAGGATCTGGAGGCATTGAACGAGTCCGCCGATGAGCAGCAAGTGTGGACGGATCGCTACGGGGCTGACCGGGAGCACGTGGTCTTCCCACGTCGGGAAGAACCCGCGGTAGAGGTTGCTACGGTACAGGCAGCGATGACTGTGCCGACTGATGACGAGTTCTGGCCACAATTTGCAGCAGCCTTGGGCCTGGACCTGAATACGCTCGATCAACCGGGTCGGCAAGCACTGGCGATCAAGGTGGCGCGCTTATTTCGCCTGACGATCGAAGGGTTGCAACAAAGTTTGCGCACCCGTGACGAATTGAATAACGAGTTGGATACAGCGCCGTTCGGCAGCCATGGTGTGGGCCTTAATCCCTTGAAAGCGTGTAGCGACATCGATGCTGCGGTAGCTGCGATGTTGGATATAAGTGCGTTAGGCCAGATGCCCGCTGTACGGGCTATCACCCAGGCTCACCGGGAACTGCAAGCGCATCAGGTCGCACTGTTGGCCGCCTGTCGAAGCACCTTGCGCAACGCCCGTGCGGCCTTTGAGCCCAGCTATCTGTTGGGATGCTTCGAGTCCTCGGGCAAGTCGGTCGGGTTTTTCTCGGATGGTGGGCATTGGCGTGCGTACCAGCGTCATTACCAGCGTCTGGTGGCGCAAGAGCGATTGAGTGATCGTCCTTTGGGGGGCGACTTCGCCAAGGCCTATGAGGAGCAGGTGCGCCTGATCTCCAGCCTGCATATTGATTTTCCAGGATAATGCTCATGTACCGAGTCACCCTTGCTTTGCTGTTGCTCATGTTCGGGCTATTGACAGGTTGCAGCGCCGCCTCGCCTTTTTCTAAGCTGACCAAGCTAGACATGGCGCTGACCGCCAGTGAACTCGTCAACCCGGATCTGCATGGCCGCCCCTCGCCAGTTGTGGTGCAGTTGATTGAACTGCGCCAGGGCGTCGCTTTTGAACATGCCGACTTCTTCGGTCTGTATGGCAATGCGCAGCAGACGCTGTCCAAGGACTGGGTAAACAGCGACGAACTTGAATTGCGCCCTGGGGACCGCCTGGGGCTCAAGCTTCGTATCGGACCTGACAGTCGTTTCGTGGGGGTGCTGGCGGCTTATCGAGACCTGCCCAATGTCCAGTGGCGGCTACTGATCCCGCTGACCGTGCAACAACGTAACCGTGCTGATCTGGTATTGGATCAGACCGGTATACGCGTTGCTGGCTCACTCGCCGGCCTGGAGGCGCAGTGACATGCAGGCTCAGAAAGTTATCTGGCAAGAAGGCATGCTGTTGCGGCCACAGCACTTGCAGCACAACGACCGTTATTATCATCAACAACTCACCCAGACGCGCTTGTTGGGCAGTGATACCTGGGGCTTGCTCACGCTGGAACTCAATTTGCAGTACCTCAAGCTGGGCAAGCTGGTGGTCAACCAGGCCAGCGGCGTTTTGCCGGACGGTAGCCTGTTTGAGTTGAGCCCCGGCATGGAACCTCTGGTGTTGCAGGTACCCACCGACACGGGCAGACAAGGCGTTTTCCTGGCGCTCCCGTTGGCCAGTGGCAGTCACCTTGAAGTTCGCCAGCCAGGACAGAGTGATGTGCTGGCACGCTACGTCAGCTGCGAAGTGGAAGTGGGAGATGCCAATGCGGGTGTGGATACGCGTTGCCGGATCAACTGCGCACGTCCCGACTTACGTCTTCTGTTGGGCGAACACCCGCATGACGAGCACTTCGTCAAACTCAAGATCGCCCAGGTACTGGACGCCACCGACGAGGGGGGAGTGAACCTGGATACAACGTTCATCCCTACGTTCATTTTCGTGCAGGAGCATGGGTACGTGGCGTCGTGTCTCAAGGAGGTGATCGGCCTGCTTGTCAGCAGGGGCGATGCCATCGCTGCACGTATTCGTGGCGAGAGCACGACCGCAGGCACACAAATCGCTGTCTTCCTGATGCTGCAAGTAATCAATCGTACCGAGCTGGAGCTGCGCCACTGCCTGAGCCAGGCTCGGGTGCGGCCCGAAGCAGTGTTCCGTGCGCTGGTGTCCCTGCTCGGTGAGTTATCAACGTTCGCCAGTGACAGTAAGCGTGCGCAGTTGAACGTTCATTACCAACACGGTGATCAGGGCGCCAGTTTTCGTGGGCTGATGGAGCAGGTGCGCTTGGTGCTGTCTGTGGTGTTGGAGCAACAGGCGATCAAGTTGGCTTTGCAGCCGCGCCAATATGGCGTCCTGGTATGCCCAGTCAGCGAGTTGAAATTGCTTGGTACGGCCACCTTCATTTTGGCGGCCACTGCGCAGTGTGAGGCGCAGGAACTGCGCCAGCGTCTGCCGGCACACCTGAAAGTCGCGCCGGTTGAGCGCATACGTGAATTGGTCAACCTGCACTTGGCCGGTATCAAGGTCACGTCGTTGCCAGTGGCGCCGCGACAGATTCCATTTCACGCCGGCAAGACCTACTTCATGCTCGATATGAGCGCTCGTGATATCGCACAACTGGAGCAGTCAGGTGGTTTCGCTTTCCACGTAGGAGGTGAGTTCACCGGGCTTGAACTTGACTTCTGGGCCATCAGGAATTGAACGCCATGGAAAGTGAATGCACTCAAGATGAAAAAACCGTCTTGCTTGACCGGGAAAGTCATGGGCCTGCCCAAGGACCATTAACGGACTTCCCGTCGCCGCCGCGTTATGAGCAGTTGGAAGATCGGATGATCTACGCCGGCCTCAGGCTCGATACGCAAAGCTTCCAGGTTGGGCTCAACCCTATAGTCGACGCAGCCTGGGCGGTATTGTCCGAGGTTGTAGGGCTCAGGCGCTGCTCTGGCCGTGAAAGTTGGGACACGCTCAACGAGCGGTTGTCGTTGGCTGTCAATCAATTTGAAACCCACGCTTTGCAGGGCGGCGTGGAAAGCAGCCAGATAATATCGGCGCGTTATGTGTTGTGCAGTGTGATTGACGAGGCGGTCTTGATAACTCCGTGGGGGGCGCAGAGCGAGTGGTCGAAAAAGAGCCTGTTGAGCCGCTTTCATAACGAAACCTTCGGGGGCGAAAAAGTTTTCCAACTGCTGGAGCGGCTGTCGCGCGACCCCCTCAAGCACCTGGCGATGCTGGAGCTTTTGTACCTGTGTCTATCTTTGGGGTTCGAGGGCAAATACCGGGTCATGGAGCGGGGCGCGTCACAACTTGAGGCTGTTCGTGATGCCTTGTATCGCCAGATCAGGCATGTACGTGGGGAACCGCTGAAGGCGCCGCTACTGCCTGCCATACAGGGGAAGGACCCGCACAAGCGGATCCGTGTCATTCCCGTCACCTGGTGTGTGGCATTCACCCTGAGCTGTTTGTTGGCTCTGTATACAGGATTTGCCTGGGTACTGAGCAAGGAACGATCGAATGCACTGCAACCCCTTCAATTCTCGGCGTCGGACCTGATTCGTACGCCCTTGTAAACGCTGGAGCAATGAATGAGCGCATTCTTCAAGAGGATGGGCGCCGTGCTGGGCAGGGTTTGGGTTTGGAGCCTTCTGCTGGCGCTTTCCTGTGCGGCACTCGTGTGGTTTTTAGGGCCGCTGTTGGCAGTGGATGACTATCGTATCTGGCAGGGGACGACTGCTCGCCTGCTTACCATCAGCATCGTGTTTTTACTGTGGGGGCTGGTGATAGCGCTTACGGATACTGGTAGTGCTACCAGGCGCCAAAGGCCCCCGCGTGAGCAGCCGTTGAAGTGGGTCGAGGATGAGCGCCGTCAGGTAAGCGTTCGATTCAAAAACGCTGTGCATCTGCTGAAAACATCCAGCCATTATGGCGTGCATAACGCACGGTGGCGCCATGATCTGCCGTGGTACCTGTTGATCGGCGAGCCGGGCAGTGGCAAAACGCAGTTACTGGCTGCCGCCGGCTTGCCGTTGGCGCTCGACCCTGCCCAAGGGCGACCAATGGGCAGTAGCACTCATTGTGAATGGTACTTTGCCGCCGCAGGCATACTCGTCGACACGCCGGGGCGCTACCTTACCCAGCCTGACAGCTCAGTGGATGCCGCAGGTTGGGCAACCCTGCTCAATCTGCTCAGATGGCGGCGCCGAGTGCGTCCGCTGAATGGTGTAGTGGTGACGCTGTCGGTCGACACGTTGTTGAGCATCAACGAGTACGACCTGGATCATCACGCACGCCGTGTGCACTCACGTTTGCAGGAGATTCAGCAGACGTTGCATGTGGATGTGCCGATCTACCTGGTTTTGACCCAGGCCGATCGGTTGTCGGGATTCGCTGAGTTCTTCGACCTGCCCCACGCAGAGAGTGCTGACAGCTTGCTTGGGCAGCACTTGGACGCCCATGTCGAGGATACTGACACTACGCAGGTTCGCCGGGCCGTCGAGCGATTGTTACAGCGCTTGAATAGTGAGCTGATCGGGCGATTGCACCAGGAGCGCAATGTCGAGCGCCGGGGGCTGATGCTGGGATTCCCCCAGCAGGTGGCACGAATAGGTGAACGCGTGAATCTGTTCGCTGAAATG
Source organism: Pseudomonas sp. Pse35 (assembly GCF_024519715.1). Taxonomy (NCBI): domain Bacteria; kingdom Pseudomonadati; phylum Pseudomonadota; class Gammaproteobacteria; order Pseudomonadales; family Pseudomonadaceae; genus Pseudomonas; species Pseudomonas sp. Pse35. The sequence continues at coordinate 29,949 of NZ_JALJRP010000014.1, forward strand.
GCGTTTTCCTCTCATCGCTACCAACCCATCAATGGTCTGCGAGGGATTTTCCTGACCTGCGCCGATGGCCGGCACCCGCGATTTGTGCAGGGCCTGTTCAGCCAGGCAATCTTTGCCGAAGCCGACCTCGCTGGCTTGCAGGCCGAGGAACGACAGCGAATCCGTTGGCGCCAGGGGTTGCAAGCGATGGCCGTAGCCTTGGTTATTGGCGGTGTCGGCGGGCTGTGGTGGCACAGTTATGCCGTCAACCATCAACGACTGGCGCAGTTGGCGGCACTGGTAGCTCTCCCGCCGCTTGGCTCGCAAGCCAGCGATGACAGCACGGCGCTGTTGGCGCTGTTGGATACGCGGCTGGCGGCGACCCGGGTTTTTCCCAGGTCGGCAGATGTGCGCCTGGTCGAGCACGTTGGGCTGTATCAGGGCGAGCTGAGTCGGCCCAGTGTCGAACACGCCTATGAGCAGGCACTGCACCAGCAATTGCTGCGTTGGATAACCGCCCAACTGGACGAGCAGGTATATGCCAGCCTGGGAGATCGGGACCGGCTATTGGTCAATCTGCGCGCGTATTTGATGCTCAACTTGCGCGAGCGCCGTGAGACTGCTTGGCTGGCACAACATATGGCGAGCCTCTGGTCGGAGCGTTTTGCCGGGGACATGTCGACACAGAAGCGCCTGACTGATCACTTTGCGCGGCTGCTTGAGCGCCCGTTTGTCGGGCCGCTCAACGAGGAACGGGTGGCTCAGGCTCGCGAAGCACTGAGGGGCGAGTCATTGGCCGACGTGGTGTATCGGGTACTGCGCGAACAAGCTCGCGACCTGGAACCCTTGCGCTTGGCCGAGGGCAATGTATTCGCTGGTATCGCCCCCTCCGTACCGGGTTTCTATACCAAAAGGTATCTGCAGTACTTTGAGACGCAGGGCCCACGGTTGGTTGACACCATTGCCCGGGATAACTGGGTGCTCGGTGAGGGTGCCGACCTGGGCCATCAAGATTTGAGTCGGCTGATGGCGCAATTGCAACAGCGCTATTTCAGTGAATATGCCGATGCCTGGAGCGATGTTCTCGGCCGTATCACGCTGCAAGAGACCGACAGCCTACGCCAGGACGCCGAGCAACTCATGAGCCTGACTTCGGCCCAGTCCCCTTTGATTCGGTTGTTGCAACAGCTGCGTGAAAACACGCGTTTGCTGCCAGGTCATGAGCTGCTCGATAAAGTAGTGCAACATCCCGCAGACGTGGCCAAGGCGGCGCTGGTGGCTGGGCCAGTGGCTTTTGCTGATGCTGCGCGGCGGGCGTTGCAACAAAAATTCGAGCCTTTGCATCAATTGCTGGATGAGCAGAACAACCCCGGAGCAGAGTTGACCCAGGCTTTGCGTCAGTTGGATGAACTGCACTTGCAACTGACGGCATTGAACCGTGACAGCGCACCCGAGCAGGCAGCCTTCCTGCGTGCCCGGCAGCGTATGGAGGGGCAGCAGGATGTGCTGGGTAGCCTGCGTGATGCCGCTGCGCGTCTGCCGCTACCCGTTGCCGGCTGGCTTGAGGGCCTGGCCGACGAGAGTTGGCGGCATTTGCTGGAGCAGGCCTATGTGCACGTCAACCAACGCTATCAGAGCGATGTGCGTAGCCCTTACGCCAAGGCAATTGGACGACGTTACCCGTTCCATGCCAACGCGAGCAATGACGTAGCCCTTCATGATTTTCAGGAGTTCTTCAAGCCACGAGGGGTGATGGCGCGCTTTTATGAGAACTACCTGCGGCCTTTCATCAGTGTCGACGGCACTCGCTACCGATTGCGTGGGCTGGATGGCCAGAGCTTGCCGGTTTCGCGTTCGCTGTTGGAGCAATTGACAAAAACCCAGGCCATACGCCGCGGTTTTTTTACCGAGGACACGGAGGAGTTATCTGTGCGGTTTACCGTGGCGCCCTACAGCCTGGACCCATCGATCAGTCGTGCGATTCTGCGCGTGGGTGACCAGCAATTGGAATATCGCCACGGTCCCATCGTGCCCGTGGCGTTCCGTTGGCCCACCGATGCAGACAATGGGCGCAGCAGTCTCGTCCTGGAGAAAGGCACCGAGCAGCGACCCTTGGGAATCGAGAAGAACACAGGGGCTTGGTCACTGTTCCGGTTTCTGGACCAGCTGCAGAGAGAACCCGCCAGTGGGCAAAATGCTCAGGTTTTCAAGGCAGACCTCGCCGGCCTGCGCGTCAATTACCTGCTGACCAGCCAACGCACGCCTGTCCCGTTTGATGTGGATACGTGGCGCACCTTTCGCTTGCCGGAGCAACTGTGAAGATGGCAGCCCCCTGGCGCAGCGCTGGTCGTACACAGCAGGGGCAGGCGCGGCTGCGCAACGAGGATGCATTCCTGGACGACCCGCGCCGCAGCTGCTGGGCGGTTGCGGATGGCATGGGCGGGTATCGCAACGGGGATTTCGCCAGCCAATGGGTAATCAGGCAGTTGGCAGCCGTGTCGGCTCAGGGCAACCTCGATCAGCGTATCCAGGCCGTTCGCAGTTGTTTGCAGGGCGTCAACCAAGGGTTGAGGCGTGCATGGATAGAACCTGGTGCACCTGCTGACGCGACGATGGGCAGTACCGTAGTTGCACTGCTGCTGGAGAAAGGCCGGGCGGCTTGTCTCTGGGCGGGAGACAGTCGCTGCTATCTATGGCGCGGGCAGAGTCTCTACCAATTGTCGAAGGACCATTCGTTGCTGCAGCGGCTCATGGACGAGCGTCACCTCAGTGCCGCGCAAGCCCAGGCCTACCCCGATGCCAGGGCCTTGACCCGAGCCGTGGGCGCGGGTTCGCGGTTGCACCTTGAGGCATTGGAACTCAGTACCCGCCCAGGGGATGTATTTTTATTATGCAGTGATGGTTTGTATCAGGCCCTCAGCCATGTGGACCTGGGACGAGCGTTGAGTATGCAAACGCCCCAGCAGGCAGTGGAACGGCTATTTGCAGGGGCGTTGCGCAGGCCGGTACATGATGACCTGACCGCGGTTGTCGTGCAGCCTTGAGCGCGTCGCCACAAGCCTTGCGTCTGCTGGTTGGGCGTTATCACCTTGAGCATGTCTTGGGCAGAGGGGGTATGGGCGTTGTGTACCGTGCGCGCGACCTGCTGCACGAGCAATTAGGCGAGCGCTGTTCGAACGTGGCGCTCAAGCTGGTGGACGAATCCATTTCCCAATGTCCCGATGCGCATGTGTTGTTGTACAACGAGTTTGCGTTGACCCGCAGCCTTCGGCACGACCGCGTGGTACGGACGTTCTCGTTCGAAGTCGACACACACAGCCAGGTCGCGTTCTTCACCATGGAGTTGTTGCAGGGGCTGACCCTGGACCGTCTGCTGCTGGAATGCCCTTATGGGTTGCCCTGGCGCGAACTGCAACCCATCGCCGTGCAGTTGCTGGATGCCTTGGTCTACACCCACCAGCAAAACGTGCTGCACGGTGACGTCAAACCAGCCAATGTCATGGTGGGCGAGGAGGGCGTGCGCTTGTTCGACTTTGGGCTGGGCCATGCCGCCGGGCAGGCTGGGGTGGGTTTGCCGAGTGTCAGCCGCAGTCGTTTCAATGCCTGGACACCTGCCTACGCAGCCCCGGAACTGTTGGCCGGCGGGGCGTTGACCGCGGCCGCCGACTTGTACGGCGTGGCCTGCATCCTATACGAACTGGCCCATGGCAAGCGCGTTGGCGAACGTTGCGCAATGGACCGGCTGTCCCGGCCTGCGCAGTTGCCCAGGCATTGCTGGGCGGCGTTACAGGCTGCGCTCGCGGTGGACCCGCAGCACCGAAGCATAACGGTCGCCGAGTTGCGCCAAGTCATGGGGCGCAACCGGCCACGCTGGCGCTTGTAGGGAAGAGGTCAAACGGCCAAGCCGTGCAACTGGCAGTACTCCAGCCAGTCCATGCCCGCCATCTGTGCGACTTCTTTATGCACTTCACGGCGCTGGGCCTCGAAGACTTCGGTGGAATCGGCCGTCAGCTTGAGGGTCAATTCCCAGGCGAACAGCTGTTGCTGTTCAGCGTGTGCCTCGAAAGCCTCATGCAGGCGTTCAGCGCGATACTGCGCCAGGGTTTCGCCCCTGGCCTGGGCTACCAGCGGGTTAAGACTGTCCAGCTCGGCAGCGACCTGCGGTTGTTCGCGCAGAAATCTGTCCAGTGCAAGCTGATAAGTATCGTTAGGCGTCGACACAGATAGACACCTTAACGAGAAGGATGAGAGCTGCTATCGGACGTGCGTGCGTTGAGGTGATGGCGGGCACGCTTGCGCGACCTGCGTCGCATCCAGTTCTGCAACGGCGCCAGCAAGAAAAACATCAGATAGGCGATCAGCACCAGCGTCAGGTCTACCCAGGTTTCAGCCACAGGCCCGGTAAACAATTCAATGACGTTCTTGATCACAAACAGCAACACCACGCTGCACAACCACAGCACAATGGTGACGAATAGAGGACGCATGTTACTTGAGCGCTTGTCTTGCATAGTGAGGTTCTCTCCTTTGGCCTGTTGTCGTTCCAGGCAAGATTCCCTGAGTGCGTACCCATTATCAGACAGGTTGTAACATCGTTTAACACGCACAAACCGTGCGGATGATACCGACTCAGACAGCCTTAGGGGATGATTCAAGTCAGAAAGTTCGATAAATCTGTAGGGATTTAGTCTAGCAGCCAGGCATTCACTGGTAAAAAGCCGGGCTGGGGCGGGGATAAAGGCTTTCGCTTCGGCTATCAGGGCGTGTAGCGTTAGCGGTGTTTCCGGCCGCTGATCTTCAGCGGCAGTCGGTGACAGGCAGAGGACGGCCCATGGCGCACACCCTGTTCAAACTTTTCCTGACCCAGCGCCTGGCGGTCCTGGCCAGCACGGAGTCGTTGCGTGCGATTCGTGAGGGGCTGCTGTGGATTCTGCCGTGCCTGTTGGTGTCCGCCGGCTTCCTGATTCTGTCCGAATGCGCCCTGGCGCTGGGGTTCGATCCCCAAGTGGTGAGTTTCCTGGCGGGGTTGCATAAACAGATCAGTTCGGTGATCCCACTGCTGGTCGCGGCCTCCATCGGTTATATGTTGGCGATTCAACACCGTCTGCCACAGCTGCCGGTTGCCTTCCTGTGCCTGGCCCATGTGGTGGTCGCCACCTTCGTGCTGCGTGATTACCCGCGTGCTTCGGCCACGTTCCTGCTGTTTATTGCCATTGCTTCGCCCTTGATCAATGTGCCTGCCATTGCCTGGCTGCACCGCTTTCGCTGGACACGCCTGGTCAACCAAGACCTGGTCGGCCATAACCTCAAGGGCACCATCAACATGGTGATACCCGGCGCACTCACGGCCTTGTCGTTGGTGACGGTGTTGTCGTTGCTGCTGTTGATACCCCATGTGGCGCAAATCCAGGGTCCGCAGGTGCTTGATGCGTTGCAGACGCCTTACGGCAGCGGGTTGTTTGTGACACTGATGAATTCGCTGCTGTGGTTCTTCGGCATTCACGGCGTGTATGCCATGCAGCCGCTATTCGATGCCCTGGACCAGGCCGTGGCGCTCAATGGCGCAGCGTTGGCGGCGGGGGAGCCGGTGCTGTACTTGCTCAATAACGGCTTGCTGGGCAGTTTTGCGTTTATCGGTGGTTCGGGGGCAACCTTATGCCTGCTGCTGGCGATCCTGCTGTTTTCCAAAAGCCAGTCCATGCGCTTGCTGGCGGTAGCGAGTTTGCCGTTGTCGTTATTCAATGTCAGCGAGGTGCTGTTGTTCGGTTTGCCGATCATCCTCAACCCGCGCCTGTTTATACCGTTTCTACTGGTACCGGCGTTCAACGCGATGGTGGCGTTGATGGTGGTACAACTGGGCTGGGTGTCGCCGGCGGTGGCCAGCGTGCCGTTTACCGCCCCGGTGCTGCTCAATGCATACCTCAGCACCCATGGCGACGTGGCGGCGGTGGTGTTGCAGATCGTTCTGCTGGGGGCCGGCACGCTGGTGTATGCGCCCTACGTGAGAGCGATTCATCGCCAGTCCAGCGATGGCGGCACGGTGTATCTCAAATCTTTGGACATGACCTTTCGCGGCCTTGAGGAAAAAGGCCGTCTGCTAGAGTTCGACCCGGTGCTGGCCACCCACCAGACATTGGCCCGCCAGGCGGCTGAGTTGAACCGCATCCAGCAGATCAGCGATTACGAGTTCTATCTTGAGTTTCAACCCCAGGTCTCCACCCGCACCGGTTTGTGCACCGGGTGCGAGGCGCTGATGCGCGCCCGGGACAGCCAGGGCACGGTGCATTCGCCGTGGGAGTTCCTGCAATGGCTGGCGCACGCCAGGCTGATGCCGGACGTGGATGTGTGGGTGGCATCCCAGGCCGTGCGCCAGTATCAGAAATGGCAGAAGATGGGTTTTGAACTGCCGATGACCATCAATATTTCCAGTACCACACTAAAGGACGCCGCCTATGGCGACCGCCTGGTGGAAATTCTTGGCCAGGCCCGTGGGCAAGTTTCAGTGGAAATTACCGAAGACGCGCTGGTCAGCGACATCCCGGCCACCCGCCAGACCATCCAGAAGTTGCAAGCCATGGGGGCCAAGGTCTATCTGGATGATTTTGGCACTGGGTTTTCTGCGTTGAGCTATCTGCATCAGTTTCCTGTGGATTTCATCAAGATCGACCGCAGTTTTGTGGTTGCCCAGCACGACCCTAAAGGCGCCCAGGTGCTCACCGGTATGTTGCGCTTCTGCGAGGCCCTGGACCTGGGCGTGGTAGTGGAAGGGGTCGAGACGGCTGAGCAATTGGCCTTTTTGAGTAACGGGCCTGAGTTGTTTATCCAGGGCTGGTATTTCAGCAAGGCACTGCCTGGGGATCAGTTGCCGCGCTTTGTGCTTGAGCGCAGGGCGTTGGTCTGATGACCGACCCTATCTACCTGGCACCCCGATCCAACTGTGGGCGCTGGCTCGCCGGCGACGACCATAGGTAACTACACAACTTTGGTGCGACGCTGGACCTGTGGCGAGTGAGCTTGCTCCCGTGACGGACTGACAGCCGACGCTGATCTAACTGACGCACCGCGATCTAACTGTGGGAGCTGGCTTGCCTGCGAAGACGGCCTGACAGCCGATACAGTTGGATCGTGTACATATCCATTCCTGCGGTAACGGCTAATTGGGGCTCCGCCCTGACGCCATCACCTCCCATCGCCAAGCCTTGAAAGAATTTTCCTACAGGTGTTGACCTTGCCACTACGGGAACCTTTAGGCTTTTTTCCGAGTATGTCCCACCACAAAAACAAGATTCAGGGGTTATCAATGGATACTGCTACCCTGCAACAACGCTCGGATTCCGATCTGTTCACCACCGCCTCGCGGCTGATGACGAATGCCTTGGAACCCGGCGCCAACTACACCCAGGTCATCCGCGCGCTGGAAGCGCTGCTCGCACTGACTCGGCAAGGCCTGGCGGGAGACGCTGGCGCCTACGCGCACTACCAGTCAGCCCTGCTGCAACTTCACATTCCAGGTGACCCGCGCACCGAGCCGACCCGGCGCTGGATGGCCAGCGAGGTCTACCGCGTCGAAGATGAGTTCGCCGCCGACGTGCCGGGCTTCACCGCGTTGCCGGTGGAGGAGTTCCGTCAACAGGTCGACGCTGAAATCGCCGCACGCAGCCGGGTCAACCACCCGATGTCGGTACACCTGTTCCAAGGTACGCCGCCGGTGCAGGATGTGCGCTTCTTCCTGGAGCATCACTGGACCCGTTCCTACAACTTCTACAGCCTGCTGGCCGAACTGGCTTTTCGCTTCGAAGCCATCGAGGACGCCTCGGTGTTTTACCGCAACCTGTACGGCGAAGCAGGGGCTGAGACACCGGAGCGTTCGCACCCGGCGATGCTCGCCCATCTGATGGAGTATTTCGATATTCCGCTGGCCATCGACTTTCCCGCGCTGCATCCGCTGGAAAAGGCCTACCTGAATAATCGTATTCGCTGTGTGCGCCACACGGATGTCGCCTGGGGCCTTGCGCTGCTGTATGCGGTGGAGTCTGTCAGTTGCGTCAACCATCGGCGCATCTACGAGCTGTTGCAGCGCCTCGACGTTCCAGAGCAGCCCAGCGAATTCCACCGTTTGCATGGCACCCAGGATGAGATCGACACCGAGGAAATGTGGGCACTGATTGCCAAGTTCGCCAGCGAGGAGGGCTTTCAGCGCACGTTCATGCGCGCACTCAAGCGCCACTTCGAAATCAACAAAGCCTACTTCGACAGCCTGTGGCAGCAGATGCAGGCCCAACGCCTGTCTGCCTGAACGACCTGCGATCCGAAAACAAAAATAATGGAGCACATGATGAGCCCACGTAATTTTTCCCTGCCGCAATTGCAGAATATTCACACGGCCGAAGCCCGTCTGTTGGCGGAAGCCTTGAAGCCGGACGCGACGTTCAATCGCATCGAAATTGCTGCCAATATGCTGCGCGCCCTGTGCGAGACCGGCCAACGTGGCGACGCCGCGAATGCAGCGCAGTGCCAGCAATTGCTGTACATCCTGTCGCTGAGCGATGACGTGGCCACCGCCTCGACCCGGCGCTGGCTGGCCAATGCCGTCTATAGCGTACAAGAGCGTTTCATGCCGTCAGCCGACCTGGCATCCCCCTTGTCCGAGGCCGGTTTCCAGCAACGCCTGGAAGAGCAGATTGCCGCGCAGTCGCGGGAAAACCATCCGATGTCGCAGTATGTGTTTGAAGGCAAAGCCTCTCGCGAGCAACTGCAGGTGTTTTTGCGTCACCAGTGGTTCCGCACGTACCGCCTGTACCGGGATGCCGCCGACCTGCTGGTCAACCTGACCGACGTGGACGAAGCGGCCGCCCTGGCGCGTTATCTCTACGGCGAGTTGGGCGAAGAAGACGAGCGGCGCTCCCACCCCCGCCTGTTAGCCAAGCTGCTTGCCGCCGTGGGCCTGAATGCCGATTTCGAGGCGCTCTCGACGATGCCCGAGGAAATCGCCTACCTCAACAACCGCGCACGCTGTTTCCGCAACCCCGATGTCGGCTGGGGCCTGGCGGTGTTCTACATCACCGAACTGGTGGTGCCGGGCAACCACGGCAAGCTGTACAACGCCCTGCGCAACGCGGGCTTGAGCCAGGATGACGCGGAGTACTACGAAGTGCATATCAGCCTGGTGCCGCCGCGGGCCAAGCGTGAATGGGCGCTGATCTCACGGCGTATTCCGGACCTCGGGTTTCAGAATGCGTTCCTGACGTCTTTGGCCGAGCACTTCCGGCTGGAGCGGGCTTATTACGATGCAGTCTGGGAAGAAGTACAACGCGTGAAGTAGCCCTCCCTGGACAACCCGAGTAACCCGACATGCCAAGTCATATCACTGAATCCCGTATCCACGGGGGCGCTTACTCGTCCCCGGAATTTGCTGCGATCTTCTCTGATGCCAATCAGGTGCAGAAGTGGCTCGATGTTGAAACAGCGCTGGCGGCGACCCAGGCGCAGATGGGCCTCATCCCCCACGAGGCCGCCCGGGAGATTGCCCGGGTAGCCAGCGTGGAACTGCTGGACCTCGACGCGTTGGGGCGCGAAGGCCTGGAAACCGGGCACATCCTGGTGCCGACCCTGCGCGCATTGCAGGGGTTATGCGCCGATGGGCTGGGCGAATACGTGCATTACGGCGTGACCACCCAGGACATCCTCGACACCGGGCTGATCCTGCAAATCCGCGATGCCTGGGGCCTGGTGGTGCAGCGTTTGCGCGGGATCCGTGGGCATCTGCTCACGCTCGCCCTGCGCCATAAGCACACGCCGATGGTCGCCAGGACCCATGGTCAACACGCTTTGCCCACCACGTTTGGCTACAAGGTGGCGGTGTGGGTCGATGAGCTTGATCGACACCTTGAACGCTTTGAAGAAGCCTACGCCCGGGTGATGGTCGGCAACCTGACCGGCGCCGTGGGCACCCTGGCCGGGCTTGGCCCGCAGGGTTTGGAAGTGCAGCGCCGTACCCTGGAAAGCCTCGGCCTGTCGGCACCGTTGAGCAGTTGGCACAGCGCCCGCGACCGCATCCTGGAAGCCGCGTGGTTGCTGGTGCAGGCGTCGGCGACGTTGGGCCGTGTCGCCAATGAGATCTACCACCTGCAGCGCACCGAGATCGACGAAGTGCGCGAGGGGCGGCGAGCCGGGCAAGTGGGAAGTAGCACCATGCCCCACAAGCAAAACCCATCGACGGTGGACCTGATCAGCGCGCTGTCGCGGCTGGTGCGCGCGCAGATGGTTGCGCTGACCGACGCCGCTTTCCAGATGCACGAGCGTGACGGCACCACTTGGCGCATCGAATGGGCGGCCTTACCCGAGCTGTTCATTTACGCCGGTGCGTTGCTCGCTCGTATGGAAGGCTTGCTGCAGGCTGGGCTGCAGGTGCGTGAAGCGCGCATGCGCAGCAACCTGGACTTGCTGGGCGGGCTGATCCTGTCGGAGCGCGTGATGCTTGCGCTGGCGCCTCGGTGTGGCAAGCAGACGGCCCATCATCTGGTGCACGACATCGCCCTGCAGGCCCAGGACGCGGGCGTTTGCTTTCGCGATGCGCTGCTTGGCGACCCTCGGCTGCGCGGTTGTTTCAGCGCGCAAACGCTCGACGACTTGCTTGACCCGACAGCCTACACAGGGCTGGCGGCCGAGATGGTCGATCTGGTGGCAACTAAAGCAAGACCTCGCGCTTCAGGCGATGGCGCTGAGGCGGTGATGGCAACCCAAGGCAATACCAGTCAGTCCCTGTACGCTACGGAGGGTATGTGATGGATGCGCAAACATTGGAAGTGACAGCCCGTGCGTCTTGCACCGCACGTTCGGACCACCCGGGCTTTGATCATGACGGCGAGCAATGCCGCCACGAACACAGCCACATCCTCGATTCGAAAACCCACGGTTCGGGTTATGCCGGCCCGCAGAGCCGCAAGATCTTCTGCAGTCATTGTCGCCTGCAACGTTGGCTGGACGTGGAAGCTGCGCTGGCCATGGCCCAGGCCGATGTCAACATCATCCCGCGCGAGGCGGCCCTGGAGATCGAAAAGGCCGCGTTGCTATCGGGCATCAATGTGCGCCAACTGGCCGAGGGCGTGGCTGCCACTGGGCATTCGCTGATGCCATTGCTGAGCGCCCTGCAAAAAAATTGTAGCCCCAGTGCCCGTGAATACGTGCATTACGGCGCTACCACCCAAGACATCCAGGACACCGCCCAATCCCTGGAGATGCGCGATGTGCTTGATGCGATGGATCAGGCCCTGGAGACTTTGCTGGGCAAGTTGTCGACCCTGGCCGATGCGCACCGTGACTCGCTGATGGTCGCCAGGACCCACTCGATTCCCGCTTTGCCGACCACCTTCGGGCTGAAGGTCGCCGGCTGGATCGATGAGCTGTTGCGCCACCGGCAGCGCTTGGCCGAAGCCCGCCAGCGTGTACTGGTGGTGCAACTGTTCGGCGGGGTCGGCACCATGGCGGCGTTCGGCCCGGACGCCATGCCGATGCTGGATCGTTTTGCCCAGCGCTTGTCGCTGCAAGTGCCCCTGACGGGCTGGCATGTGTCCCGTGACCGCGTTGCGGAGTTCGTCAGCACCCTGGCCATGGTCACCGCCTCGTTGGCCCGCGTAGCCGATGAAATCCGTACGCTCAATCGTTGGGAAATCGCTGAAGTGGAAGTGGGCTGGAGCGACCAGCAGATCGGCAGCAGCACCATGCCGCACAAACGCAACCCCGAAGGCTGCGAGCAGGTGGTGGTGTTGGCACGGCTGGCCAAGGCCCAGGTCATGCTCGCGCTGGACGCGATGATTCTTGAGCATGAGCGCGATTACCGCGGTACGCGGTTGGAGTGGTGCGCGGTCGCGGACGTTTCCCACTATGCACTGATGGCGCTCTCGATTCTGACCGAGACCATCGATGGGCTCACCGTGAATGTGCAGAAAATGGAATGCACCGCCCAGGCCTATGGCGATGCCATCTGCACCGAAGCGGTGGTGTTCGAAATGGCGCGCAAGCTGGGCAAGAGCAGCGCCTACCAGATCATCTTCGAAGTGTCCCAGGCCAGCCAGCGCAATCACGTGTCGATCCGCGAGGCAATCGAGGCCGATGCGCGGGTGCTTGCGGTCATGAATGACGGCGCCCTGGCCCGGCTGTTCGAGCCCCGTACTCACTTGGGCATGTCCGAACGCATCGTTGACAACGTGCTGGCCAAACTCGCCGGCCACTGATCCCTTAACAGATTTGCATATTCATCAAGGAGCGACAGATGTCCAACGTTATGGAAGTTGATAAAGCCAAGGTCCAGCAATTTTCGGCGCGCATCATGGAGGATTACGGCAACACGCTGCGCGGCGCCATGCTCTACATCGGCGACCAGCTCGGTTTGTTCAAGGCTTTGGCCGACGGCCAGGCGGTGACCCTGGAAGAGTTGGCGCACAAGACCGGCTACAACGCACGTTACTTGCGCGAATGGCTGGGCAGCATGGCCACCGGCAATTATGTGACCTACGACGCGCAAACCCGCCGTTACCAAATGCCCGCCGAGTTTGTGCCGGTGCTGGCCGATGAAGATTCGCCGTATTTTGCCGGTGGCATTATCCAGCTGAGCGTGCCGTTCGTGAGCATGGCGCCCAAGGTCATCGAGGCCTTCCGCCATGGTGGTGGTTGCGCTGAAGAGGCGTTCCCGCTGGAAACCTGGAAAGGCATGGAGCGCATGACCATGCCCTGGTACAAGCACTACCTGGTCCAGCACTGGATTCCATCCCTGGACGGCGTCGAAGAGAAGCTCAAGACCGGCGGCAGTGTGCTGGATTTCGGCTGCGGTGCGGGCCTTGCAGCGATCACCATGGCCAAGGCCTACCCCGAGGCGCGCATTGTCGGCTGCGATTTCCACCTGCCTTCCATCGAGTTGGCGCGGGCCAACGCCGAGGCGGCTGGTGTGGGTGACCGGGTGCAATTCGAGGTGAACGACTCCGATGCCTTGCGCGGCCAGCAATTCGACTTCGTGACCACCTTTGTGGTGATCCACGATGCCACCGACCCTCAGCAGATGCTCAAGGATTTGCGCGCCGCCACGGCCGAAGACGGTACCTACCTGATGGTGGAGCTCAACCTGTCCGAGGAACTGCACGAGAACATGAACCTGTTCGGGCGCGTCATGTACCCGCAGAGCACCCTCTATTGCATGACCTGTTCGCTGTCCCACGGTGGGGCAGGGCTGGGGGCGTTCATGGGCGAGAAGCGTGCCCGCCAGATGGCTGAGGCAGCCGGGTTCAGCCGCTTTCGTAAAGTGCCTTCGCAGTGGCCACCGATGCCGGCGCTGTTCGAACTCAAGCCTTGATAGGAAGCATCCGCGAGTCGCTTTGCGCAGTAAGGCAATTTAATGGCCCCTTTGTAACAAAATCCTCGCCAAAATCACTTTTATTTTCAGGTGGTTAGGTGAGGATGCAAATGCGCTCTGTGGGAATGATGCTGATTGCCTGCTCCCTGGCCGGCGGCGCGACTGTCGCGCAGGCCAGGGAATTGCGCGAGGGTGACAAGTACATGTGCAGCTGGGGCGCAGGCACGGCCGCCAGGGCCCAGGAACTCAAGTTATCCGGCGTTTCGCTATACGCGGCCCGGCAGAAGATCCAGACCCTCAAGTTCAGCAAGTCGTGGATGCGCATGATGGCCATGGGCATCACCGAGCAGACCTATGACAGCCGCTCAAGGCTCAAGCCCGAGGCGATTCGTCAAAGCTTTTACCAGGATTGCCTGCGCTACAAGGTCGCGCGCAAGTAATCCGTAGCCCCGCACCAGCCGTGGGGCCTTTACAAATCCACGACAAACCCCGTGTGAGTATTTGCATACAATTGCGCACTTCTTGATGGAGGCGGGTATGCAAGTGCTGATTCGAACGGCGACACCTGATGACGTCGACACGCTGTGCGCGATTCGCACCTCGGTGGTGCAAAACCACCTGAGCCTTGAACAGATGGCTGGCCTGGGGATTACCCCGCAGGTATTGAGCGATACGTTGCGCGCAGCACCTTGCGGCTGGATCGCGGAAGTGGACGGCCAGGCGGCGGGGTTTTCCATGGTCGACCTGGATGAAGGTGAAGTGTTCGCAATGTTCGTGCTGCCATCGCACGAGAAGCTTGGGCTGGGCCGTCAACTGATGGCGGTGGCCGAGGCGGCCCTGTTTGAGCACCACGACACGCTCTACCTGGTGACTGATGGGCGTGATGAAATCCGGGCCAATGGGTTCTATCAGCGCCTGGGCTGGTCCGTCGTGGGCCCGGTCGATGGTGATGACGTTCGTTATGAAAAGAGCAGGGCGCCATAAGGCCATGAATGCCCCAGAGCCTCCATCGTCCAACGGCTTGCGCTACCTCGCGGTGGGTGTGCTGGGCATCGCCGTGCTGCTGGGGTTCTATTTCATTCAACTCAACGCCAAGGTCGACCGCCAGCGCGAAGAGGCGGCTGAACGCCTGACGCTGTGTCGTCATCTGGAGGCCGTGGTGGGCGCCACTGCTTCCAGTCGTGAGGCCCTTCAAGAAACATGCAAGCAGTTAAGTGAACAGTTACTTGAAAGCGCTACGCCCGATTAATAACCATTTTTTATACAGGGGCTTACTGTCGTTACTTGCACCAAAAAGTAGCACGACTACTGCCTTCTACCTTAAAAAATATGTGGTTATTGAATGACTTACGACGCTTTCAATCCGACGAAAGGATTAAAATAATCTTGTTACATGTTTTTACAATCGCTACTATAGCCGGGCGTTCACCTCCCACGGTTTATGCATTTTTAAATCCCAAGTTTCCATCAGCTACTTGGGATTTTTTTTGCCCGCGATTTAATCTCGGCCTGTCGTTCATGGCCGGTGACGCCCTACTAAAGTGAGGGCTGGCTAACACTTTTGCATTAATTGTCCGGCGGCCGGCAAAACCTTATCTATGCTGCTTGCATCACCTCAATCGGGTAGAACCCAGGGACGGGGGGCTGATCATGATTTCCATCACCGAATTCAACCGCATCATGGCCTCAGGCTTCCTGCCGCTTGCGTGTGAGTGCTGCCTCAATAGTGACGGCTCGCTGCGCATCAGCGTGTTCGAGCCTGCGTCCGGTCGTGTCGACTTGCTGCTGACCCGCGTATCACCCGAAGGCCTGGACAGCATCCGTGCCATCTCTAACCTGATTGGTGAGTTGCGTACCGAGATAAAGGCCGGGCGCCGTGGGTTTGCTGCGGTAGGTTAAGGGCCGTCCAGCGCGTCAGAGGCGCCGCAGGAAGGATTTGACGATGTGGCGGGTAGTGTCTGTGGTATCCAGCTCGTCCACGGCGCTGTAGGCGTACCACTGGCAATCGACAATCTCATTGCACGGCCGCGCCTCGTCGATATTGACCACCGAGGCCTCGAACACATGGTGGACGGTGTCGCGGGCCTTGAGCTCCTGCAGGTACAGTAAGCCGTCCACGTTTAAACCGGTTTCTTCTTCCAGCTCGCGTTCCGCCGCGCCTACCGGGCGCTCGTGCGCTTCTACTTTCCCGCCGGGCAATGCCCATTTTGATCTGGCCTTGCGTACGAAGAGGATGTGCCCCTCACGTTCGCAAATGACGGTCGCCCTAATTTTCATCGAATGTGCCCCCGCGCCGGATGAATGTCATAAAAGTGTAATGCAATTGTCATGCTAAGTGGTTATGGCGCGCCAGGGCCGGTATGTGGATACTGCCCGATTGACGAATACGACCGAGGACATTAGATGAAGACCATACGCTGGGGCATGATCGGCTGTGGCAGTGTTACTGAATTGAAGAGTGGACCGGCTTTCTATAAAGCGCCAGGTTCGGCATTGGTCGCCGTGATGGGGCGGCGTGCCGAGGCGGTGCGCGATTATGCGGCGCGCCATGGCATTGCCCGTTGCTATACCGATGCCCAGGCCTTGATCGATGACCCCGAGGTGGATGCGGTCTACATTGCCACTCCGCCCGACAGTCACCTTGAGTACGCCCTGAGAGTGGCCGCGGCGGGCAAACATTGTTGCGTCGAAAAGCCGATGTCGCTGAATGCTGAACAGAGCGCGTTGATGCAGCGCACATTCGAGCGCGCCGGGCTGCACCTGTTTGTCTCCTACTACCGGCGTTCTTTGCCGCGCTTCCAGCAAGTGCGCACATGGCTGCACGAAGGCCGCATCGGTGAGTTGCGCCACCTGACCTGGACCTTGTGCAAACCCGCTGCCGTAACAGACTCCGACGCCACCAATTGGCGCACCGATCCGGCCATTGCCGGTGGCGGTTACTTTGCCGACCTGGCGAGCCATGGGTTCGACCTGTTCCAGTACCTGGCCGGGGACATCGTCGAGGTCTCAGGCTTTTCGGCGCGACAGGCTGGGCGCTACGCGGCAGAAGATGCCGTGACGGCCTGCTGGACATTTGCCAGCGGTGCATTGGGCATGGGCTGCTGGAATTTTGTGGCGGACCGACGCGAAGACCGAGTCGAACTGATCGGCAGTCGCGGTCGTATTCAGTTTTCGGTGTTCGAGGACCAGCCGCTGCGTCTTGAAGGCGAGACCACCGAGGTGTTGGACGTGCCGTGTCACACCCATATTCAATGGCACCACGTCCTGAACATGAACGCGCATATTCGTGGCGAGGCCGAGCATCCGTCGCTGGGCATCGAAGCGCTGAAGACCGATATCATCCTGGACAAGGTGTTACACCGTTACTCCCAGCATCCCTAGGCGTGGCGATAGCGTAAGGCTTTACTTTTTTAAAGGAATACCGGGATGAAATACTGGATGGTGGTGTGGCTGCTGATGGCCACCGCGGCAACGGCGGCGCCACGCAGCCAAGGGCAGGCGGGTGAGTTTGATTTCTATGTGCTATCGCTCTCGTGGTCACCCACGTTTTGCCTCACGCACCCAGGCAACGAGCAATGCTCAGGTAAAGGCTACGGCTTTGTGCTGCATGGTTTGTGGCCGCAATACGCGCGGGGAGGGTGGCCGGCGTCTTGTACACCGCAGACGCGCTTGAGCGAGGCAGAAATGGACAAGGGCGCGGCGCTGTTTCCCACCCGCACGCTGCTCAAGCATGAGTGGGCCAAGCATGGCACCTGCAGTGGGCTGGAGCCGTTGGAGTATCTGGAGAAGACCGATGTGGCGCTCGGTGCGGTTGCCATTCCGCAGCAACTGCAGCCGTTCAATACGCCGCCGTCATTGCAGGCCAACGAGATCGAGGCGCTGTTTCGCGAGAGCAACCCACGTATGGGCAACCACGGTATGGCGGTGATCTGCAAGGGCAAGGTGCTGTCGGAAGTGCGGGTGTGCCTGACCAAGGATCTCGCGTTTGCCGGTTGCCCGCGCAGTGTGAAGAGCCAGTGTCGGGGGGGCGATATTCGTATTCCCACCCAGCGCTGAGAAGTGCCCTGGATCCCACTATGAAAGCTGGCTTGTTGGGTCGCCGTATCGCTGCGATGGCGGCGTGCCAGCCGATAGCTATCTACCTGACGCCCCCGCGATCCAACTGTGGGAGCTGGCTTGCCTGCGAAGACGGCCTCACAGTCGACACCGTAATACCGAGTACCTATCCATTCCTGCGGTAACGGCTACTTAGGGTTCCGCCCTGACGGCGTCTCACTTTTGAAAAGCCGGAATGCCGGCCCAGACAAAAGTAAGCAAAACGCTCTTGCCCCACCACGTTACCCACGAATTCAAGCCTGCGTTCGGCCAGCGTGGTTTAACGGTGCGCCTGAGATCAAGATCACAAGCAGATCAAGATCAAGAGCGGCTGGCTCGCTTCGCATCGTGGTTACCTGTGGGCGGCACATTCGCATCTCTGTCGATTGAACGGCCGCCATCGCAGGCAAGCCAGCTCCCACAGTTGATCGCGGGGGCACTAATCAGATCGGCGTCCGTTTCTGAAGTACCCAGGGGCATTTTCTTCAATACCCTCGTGTCCCTGCGCGGTACCGTGATCTAAACCTCGTTTGGGATCACAAAA
Source organism: Pseudomonas sp. Pse35 (assembly GCF_024519715.1). NCBI lineage: Bacteria > Pseudomonadati > Pseudomonadota > Gammaproteobacteria > Pseudomonadales > Pseudomonadaceae > Pseudomonas > Pseudomonas sp. Pse35. The sequence continues at coordinate 47,912 of NZ_JALJRP010000014.1, forward strand.
GGAACTGCAATGAGCTTGATTCTCTCCATGGCCGCCTTTGCCCTGGCCACGTCCATCACGCCGGGACCGGTGAATGTGGTCGCTTTAAGTTCTGGCGCACGTTTTGGTTTCGTCGCCAGCCAGAAACATGTCTTCGGCGCCGCCGTGGGTTTTACCTTGTTGTTGGTGTTGATCGGCCTGGGTTTGCATGAAGTATTGGTGCGCTGGCCGATCCTGATTCAATTGATCCGCTGGGGCGGCGTGGCGTTCTTGTTGTATATGGCTTGGAAGCTGGCCGTGGATGATGGCCGGCTGGACGCTGACGGTGCGCACACAGCGCCGTCGATGCTGTATGGCGCGATCATGCAGTGGCTCAACCCGAAAGCCTGGCTGGCGTGTGTGGCAGGCATGGGGTTGTTCGTGGCCGATGGCGATGCGGCGCAGGTGTGGTTGTTTGCCGCGCTTTACCTGGTGATCTGCTACCTGTCGGTGGCGTGCTGGGCGTATGCGGGGACTTTTTTACGCCGCTACTTGAACAATCCCAAAGGTGTGCGCCTGTTCAACCGCTCAATGGCCGCGTTGCTGGTGGCCAGTGTGGGTTATTTGCTGATGGCTTGAGGTTCTCGCGGTATTGCCCCGGCGTGGCCGCGAAGTGTTGTTTGAAGGTGCGCTGGAAGTGTGCCTGGTCGGCAAAGCCCGCGGCCAGGGCGACGTCGGCAATCAGTGCGCCATTGCGCAGTTGGCTGCGGGCGAACTGGATGCGTCGGTTGACCATGAAGGCGTGGGGCGTCAAGCCGTAATAGTGCTTGAATGCGCGGATCAGATAAGACGGCGACAGTTCGGCGGCCTGGCAGATGTCTTCGAGTTTCAAGGCCTGCGTGCAGTGGGCGCGGATGTAGTCGGCGGCGCGTTCCAGTTTGTGGTTGACCTCGCGTACCGGCGTCAGCGAAGGGTTCAGGCGCTGTTGCACCTCGGTGAAGTAACTCACTAGCGCGCTCTGTTTTTGCAGCAGTTCGGCCTGTTCATCCACTAGCGTGCGGTACAGGTCGAGCAAGCCGTGGTACAGCCCGGTGTCGCGAGTATGGGGTGTGTCGAATGGCCGGTAGCCCTGGTCGGTACTGAACCCCAACTGGTATTGCAGGTCGGTCAGCCACGGCGTGTCGAGGTACAGCATGTGGTAGGACCAGGGCTGGTCATGGATGGGGTTGCACGCATGCACATCGCCGGGGTTCATCAGCACCACGGTGCCGGCGCTGATTTCGAAGGTGTGCGCGCCGTAGTGGTAATAGCTGCAGCCCGTGGTGATCGCGCCGATGGAAAAATGCTCATGGGCGTGTCGGGTATAGGTGACCTTGCGCCCGTCGGCGATGCTGCGGGCTTCGATGAACGGCAGGCGTTCGTCGCGCCAGAAGCGCGGCGTGTCTGCGGGACGGGTGATCGGGCTGAGCGACATGGCGTTATTTCTCCTGCATTCTCACCCGCGTTACCTCAGGCCGGTACCAGAAAAGCGGCCTTGAGCAACTGCCGGGTATAGGCATGTTGCGGGTCGGCAAAAATAGCCTGGGCATCGCCTTGCTCCACCACCTGGCCTTGCTTGACCACCATCAATTGGTGACTCAGCGCCTTCACCACCGCCAGGTCATGGCTGATAAACAGGTAGGTCAGGTTGTACTTGGCCTGCAAGCCGCGCAGCAACTCTACCACCTGGCGTTGTACCGTGCGGTCCAGGGCCGAGGTGGGTTCGTCCAGCAGGATCAGGCGCGGCTTGAGCACCAGCGCTCGGGCGATAGCGATGCGTTGGCGCTGGCCGCCGGAGAATTCATGGGGGTAGCGATGCCGGGATTCGGGGTCCAGGCCCACTTCCTTGAGCGCCGCGATAATCGCCGCTTCCTGTTCGGCGGGCGTGCCCATCTTGTGGATACGCAGGCCTTCGCCAACGATCTCGCTGACGCACATGCGCGGGCTCAGGCTGCCGAACGGGTCCTGGAACACCACCTGCATTTCCCGGCGCAACGGGCGCACCTGCTGTTGGCTGAGGCGGTCCAGTTGCTGGCCTTCGAAGCGAATCCCGCCCTGGCTGCCGATCAGGCGCAAAATTGCCAGGCCCAGGGTGGACTTGCCCGAGCCACTTTCGCCAACGATGCCCAGGGTTTGGCCCTGGGGCAGGCTGAAGTTGATGCCGTCCACAGCCTTGACGTAATCGACGGTATTGCGCAAAAAGCCTTTCTTGATCGGAAACCAGACTTTCAGGTCGTCCACTTCCAGCAGCGGAGGGCCGACATCATTGTTGGCTGGCCCACCACTGGGCTCCGCCGCGAGCAATTCCTGGGTGTAGGGATGCTGGGGCGACTGGAACAGTGTCTCGCAATCGGCCTGTTCAACGATGCAACCTTGCTGCATCACACACACACGGTGGGCGATGCGCCGTACCAGGTTGAGGTCGTGGCTGATCAGCAGCAGCGCCATGCCCAGCCGCGCCTGCAGCTCCTTGAGCAATTCCAGGATCTTCAACTGCACGGTGACATCCAGCGCCGTGGTCGGCTCGTCGGCAATCAACAACTCCGGCTCGTTGGCCAGAGCCATGGCGATCATCACTCGCTGGCGCTGGCCGCCGGACAGCTCGTGAGGCAACGCCTTGAGGCGTTTGTGTGGCTCGGGGATACCCACCAGCTCCAGCAATTCCAACGTGCGCTGGGTGGCGACCTTGCCGGTCAGGCCCTTGTGCAGGCCGAGCACCTCGTTGATCTGTTTTTCGATGGAGTGCAGCGGGTTCAACGAGGTCATCGGCTCCTGGAAGATCATCGCAATACGATTGCCGCGTATATGCCGCAGGGTCTTCTCTTTGAGCGTCAGCAGGTCTTGCCCTGAATACTCGATAGTGCCCGACGGATGCCTGGCCAACGGGTAGGGCAGCAGGCGCAGGATCGAATGGGCGGTGACCGATTTGCCCGAACCGCTTTCACCCACCAGCGCCAGAGTTTCGCCGCGCTTGATGTCGAAGCTGACGTGGTTGACCACCCGGTGGTGATGCTCGCCGGTGACGAATTCGACACTGAGGTCGCGGATTTCGATCAGATTGTCCGGATTCATCTCATTTCCTCGGGTCGAACGCATCGCGAGCGGACTCGCCGATAAACACCAACAAGCTCAACATGATCGCCAGCACCGCGAAGGCACTCATGCCCAGCCACGGCGCTTGCAGGTTGGACTTGCCCTGGGCCACCAGCTCACCCAGCGACGGCGAACCTGCCGGCAGCCCGAAGCCGAGAAAGTCCAGGGCGGTGAGGGTGCCAATGGCGCCGGTGAGGATGAAGGGCAGGAAGGTCATGGTCGAGACCATCGCATTGGGCAGGATGTGACGGAACATGATCGCGCCGTTCTGCATGCCCAGCGCCCGCGCCGCGCGTACGTATTCCAGGTTACGACCGCGCAGGAACTCGGCGCGCACCACATCCACCAGGCTCATCCAGGAAAACAGCAGCATGATCCCCAGCAGCCACCAGAAGTTGGGTTGCACGAAGCTGGCCAGGATGATCAGCAGGTAGAGCACCGGCAAGCCGGACCAGATCTCCAGGAAACGTTGCCCGGCCAGGTCGACCCAACCGCCATAAAAGCCCTGCAAGGCGCCGGCAATCACGCCGATGATCGAGCTGAGTATGGTCAGGGTCAGGGCAAAGAGCACCGACACGCGAAAGCCGTAGATCACCCGCGCGAGCACATCGCGCCCCTGGTCATCGGTGCCCAGCAGGTTGACCGAGGACGGCGGCGCCGGGGCCGGGACTTTCAGGTCGTAATTGATGCTCTGGTAGCTGAACGGAATCGGTGCCCACAAGGTCCAGGCATCCTTGGCTTTCAGCAGCTCCTGGATGTACGGGCTCTTGTAGTTGGCTTCCAGCGGGAATTCACCGCCGAAGGTAGTCTCCGGGTAGCGCTTGAGCGCCGGGAAGTACCAGCCACCGTCGAAATGCACTGCCAGGGGCTTGTCGTTGGCGATCAACTCGGCGCCCAGGCTCAGCACGAACAGCACCAGGAACAGCCACAGCGACCACCAGCCACGCTTGTTGGCCTTGAACCGCTCGAACCGGCGGCGATTGAGGGGGGACAGGTTCATCTCAATGCTCCCGGCTGGCAAAGTCGATACGTGGATCGACCAGGGTGTAGGTGAGGTCGCCGATCAGTTTCACGATCAGCCCCAGCAGGGTGAAGATAAACAGCGTGCCGAACACCACCGGGTAGTCACGGTTGATCGCCGCTTCAAAGCTCATCAGGCCCAGGCCGTCGAGGGAGAAGATCACCTCCACCAGCAACGAGCCGGTAAAGAAGATGCCAATGAAGGCCGAAGGGAAACCGGCGATCACCAGCAGCATGGCGTTGCGGAACACGTGGCCATACAGCACGCGGCGGTTGGTCAGGCCCTTGGCCTTGGCGGTGACCACGTACTGCTTGTTGATCTCGTCGAGAAAGCTGTTCTTGGTCAGCAGGGTCATGGTCGCAAAGTTGCCGATCACCAGGGCGGTGACGGGCAGCGCCAGGTGCCAGAAGTAATCGAGGATCTTGCCGCCCCAGCTCAACTCCTCGAAGTTGTTGGAGGTGAGCCCGCGCAAGGGGAACCAGTCGAAATAACTGCCACCGGCAAACACCACGATCAGCAGAATCGCAAACAGGAACGCCGGTATCGCGTAGCCGACGATGATCGCCGAGCTGGTCCACACATCGAAATGGCTGCCGTGGCGCGTGGCCTTGGCGATCCCCAGGGGGATGGACACCAGGTACATGATCAGGGTGCTCCACAACCCGAGGGAAATGGACACCGGCATCTTTTCCTTGATCAGGTCGATGACCTTGGCGTCCCGGAAAAAGCTGTCACCGAAGTCCAGCTGGGCGTAGTTCTTGACCATGATCCACAAGCGTTCCGGCGCCGACTTGTCGAAGCCGTACATCTTTTCGATTTCCTTGATCAGCGCCGGGTCCAGTCCCTGAGCGCCACGGTAGCTGGAACCGGCCACCGCGACTTCGGCGCCGCCGCCAGCAATGCGGCTGGTGGCGCCGTCGAAGCCTTCGAGCTTGGCGATCATCTGCTCCACCGGGCCGCCGGGAGCGGCCTGGATGATGACAAAGTTGATCAACAAGATCCCGAACAGCGTGGGAATGATCAGCAACAGGCGGCGAACAATATAGGCCAGCATTTAATCGCCTCCGCTCGCCGCATCGGCGCGTGTGTCCAGGGGGACGGCAGGTGTGGCGTCGGGTTTGCTCCACCAGGTCGCGGTGCCGACGTCGTAGCGTGGCGAGACCTTGGGGTGGCCCAGGTGGTCCCAGTACGCGACGCGAAAGGTCTTGATGTGCCAGTTGGGAATCACGTAGTAACCAAACTGCAGCACACGATCCAGCGCCCTGGCGTGGGCGATCAGGCTTTGGCGCGAACCGGCGTCGATCAGCTCTTCCACCAACTGGTCGACCGCGGGGTCCTTGAGGCCCATGTAGTTGCGGCTGCCGGGCTTGTCGGCGCTGGAGGATTTCCAGAACTCGCGCTGCTCGTTACCCGGCGAGGTGGATTGCGGGAAGCTGCCCACCAGCATGTCGAAGTCGCGCGAGCGCAGGCGGTTGACGAACTGCGAGACGTCCACGCGACGAATCACCAGGTCGATGCCCAGGTCTGCCAGGTTGCGCTTGAACGGCAGCAGGATGCGCTCGAACTCGGTCTGGGCCAGCAAAAACTCTATGGTCACTGGCTTGCCGGTGCTGTCGACCATTTTGTCGTCAACAATCTTCCAGCCCGCTTCCTGCAGCAGTTGGTAGGCCTCGCGTTGCTGTGTGCGGATCATGCCGCTGCCGTCGGTGTGGGACGGTTCGAATGCCTGGGTGAAGACTTCGCCAGGGATCTTGTCGCGCAGCGGCTCGAGAATCGCCAGCTCGTCCGGACCGGGTAGGCCGGTGGCGGCCATTTCCGAGTTTTCGAAATAGCTGCGGGTACGGGTGTAGGCACCGTTGAACAGTTGCTTGTTGCTCCACTCGAAATCCAGCAGCAGGCTGATGGCCTTGCGCACCCGCACGTCCTGGAACATCGGCTTGCGCATGTTGAACACAAAACCCTGCATGCCGGTGGGGTTGCCGTTGGGGATTTCTTCCTTGATCAATCGGCCTTCTTTCACCGCTGGAATGTTGTAGGCATTGGCCCAGTTCTTGGCGCTGAACTCCAGCCAGTAGTCGAACTGCCCGGCCTTCAAGGCTTCCAGGGAGACAGTGCTGTCGCGGTAGTAATCGGTGATGCGGGTATCGAAGTTGTAGAAGCCCTTATTGACCGGCAGGTCCTTGGCCCAATAATCCTTGACCCGCTCGTAGCGAATCATGCGGCCCGGCTTGACCTCGGTCACCTGGTAAGGCCCGCTGCCCAAGGGGATTTCCAGGTTGCCCTTGGAAAAATCCCGGCTGGCCCACCAGTGTTTGGGCAGTACTGGCAGCTGCCCAAGGATCAACGGCAACTCGCGGTTGTTGGTGCGCTTGAACTTGAACAGCACGCGCAACGGGTCTTCGGCCACGACTTCATCGACGTCGGCGTAGTAGTTGCGGTACAGCGGGTTGCCTTCCTTGATCAGGGTCTGGAAGGTAAACACTACGTCTTCGGCGCGTATCGGGTGGCCGTCATGGAAGCGCGCTTCGGGGCGCAGATAGAAGCGCACCCAGCTGTTGTCCGGGGCTTTTTCGATCTTGCCGGCCACCAGGCCGTATTCGGTGATGGGTTCGTCCAGGCTTTGCATGGCCAGGGTGTCGTAGATCAGTGGCAGGTTGTCTGCCGGTACGCCCTTGCTGATATAGGGGTTGAGGCTGTCGAAGCCGCCCATGGCCGATTCGCGGAAGGTGCCGCCCTTGGGGGCGTCGGGGTTTACATAGTCAAAATGCTTGAAGTCGGCGGGGTACTTGGGGGGCTCGTTGTAGAGAGTCAGCGCATGCTGAGGCGCGGCGTGCGCCGCGGTGCACAGCAACAGGCTGGCGAGCAGGGTAGTACGCAAGGACATCATTGGGCTTTCTCCGAAGCTTTCAGCCACCATGCGCTCAGGCCCAGGCTGTAGGGCGGCGTGGTGACGAAGGCGAACCGGTTGCGGTACGCCAGGCGATGATAGTTGAGGTACCAGTTGGGAATGCTGTAGTGCTGCCACAGCAGCACCCGGTCCAGGGCGCGGCCGGCAGCCAGTTGTTCTTCGCGGGTCTGCGCCGCCAGCAGTTGGTCCAGCAGGTGGTCGACCACCGGGTTGGCGATACCGGCGTAATTCTTGCTGCCTTTGATTGCGGCCTGGCTGGAGTGGAAGTACTGCCACTGCTCAAGGCCGGGGCTCAAGGTCTGGTTGAGAGTCATCAAAATCATGTCGAAATCGAATTGATCGAGGCGCTGTTTGTACTGTGCGCGGTCAACGGTACGCAAGCGGGCGTCGATGCCGATGCGGGTCAGATTTTCGACATAGGGTTGCAGGATGCGCTCGAGGTTCGGGTTGACCAGCAGGATTTCCAGGCGCAGCGGTTGCCCGTCCTTATCCAGCAGGCGCTGCCCTGACAGTTTCCAGCCGGCCTCGCTGAGCAGGGCCAGGGCCTGGCGCAGGGTTTCGCGAGGGATGCCGCGACCATCGGTGTGCGGCAGGCTGAACGGTTGGGTAAACAGCGCAGCCGGCAGTTGGTCGCGGTAGGGCGAGAGCATCAACCACTCATGGCCCACGGGCAGGCCGGTGGCCGAGAATTCACTGTTGGGGTAATAGCTCACCGAACGCTTGTAGGCGCTGCTGAACAGCGTGCGGTTGGTCCATTCAAAATCGAACATCAACCCCAGGGCTTCACGCACTTTGGCCTGGCTGAATGCCGGTCGCCGGGTATTCATGAACAGGCCCTGGCTCTGGGTGGGGATCTGATGGACGATCTGCGCCTTGATCACATCGCCGCGGTTGACCGCCGGGAAGTTGTAGCCGGTGGCCCAGTTCTTGGCCTGATGCTCGATATAAATGTCGAATTCACCGGCCTTGAAGGCTTCAAAGGCCACGTCGCTGTCGCGATAGAACTCCACTTCGACCTTGTCGTAGTTATAGAAACCCTGGTTGACCGGCAGGTCTTTGCCCCAGTAATCCTTGACCCGTTCAAACACCAGTTGCCGCCCAGGCGCAACCTTGGTGATGCGGTAAGGCCCACTGCCCAGGGGCGGCTCGAAGGTGGTGGCCTTGAAGTCACGGTTTTTCCAATAGTGCTGGGGCAGCACCGGCAACTCGCCCAGGCGCAGGATCAGCAAGGGGTTGCCGGCGCGCTTGAACACAAAGCGGATACGGTGAGGGTTGAGGATATCGACCCGGGCCACTTCCTGCAGGTTGGTGCGGTACTGCGGGTGGCCTTCGGTCAGCAGGGTGCGATAGGAAAACGCCACGTCAGCGGCGGTGATCGGCTTGCCGTCGTGAAAGCGTGCTTCGGGGCGCAGGTTGAACACCACCCAACTGCGGTCTTCGCTGTATTCCACCGATTGGGCAATCAGGCCATAGCTTGAGGTGGGTTCATCGCCCGACGGCGCGTATTGCCCGGTGCCCACCATCAAGGGTTCATTGAGCTCGTTGACGCCGTACTGCAGGAAGTTTGCGGTGGAAACCGGGCTTGAACCTTTGAAGGTGTAGGGGTTGAGCGTATCGAAGGTGCCAAATGCCATCACCCGCAATGTCCCGCCTTTGGGCGCTGCAGGGTTTACCCAATCGTAATGGGTGAATTTGGCCGGGTACTTGAGTGTGCCGAACTGCGCATAACCGTGGCTTTCGGTGATCGTCGCGTTCGCCGCAAAGCTCAAGGCCAGACTTATTAGTAGAAGGAGGGGACGCTTCAAGTCAGAGATCCGATCCAGGCGGCTTGGGCTTTATGATCGGTACAGTAACAGCTTGTTCCGGTTGGAAAAAGGCTGTCGGGAAGGCCATTTTGCGGACTGCAAGCTATTGGACGGTGTGAAGGTCAAATGTGGGAGCTGGCTTGCCTGCGATAGCATCACTGCGGTCTGACTGATAGACCGAGGTGCCTGCATCGCAGGCAAGCCAGCTCCCACACAAGCCAGCTCTCCCCGAGGTATTAGCGCGGCCCGGAAACCACCAGCATCTGCCCTGGTTTCAATGCCTGGCCGGTGCGCGGGTTCCAACGCTTGAGATGTTGCATCTCGACGTTGAAGCGCTTGGCCACCATGTACAGCGAGTCACCTTTCTTGACCTTGTACTGCACCGGTTTTTTCGCCGCGACTTTACGCGTGTCCTGCATCACCAGGGTCTGGCCGACCTTGAGGGCCTGGCCGTTGAGCTTGTTCCAGCGCTGCAGGTCATGCACATCGACCTTGTTGGCCTTGGCGATCAGCGTGAGGTTGTCGCCACTGCGTACCTTGTAGCTGCGGGTACGCCCTGCGACCGCCTTGGTCTCGACTTCGTCGAATACCGGCTTCTTGGGGCGCATGCTCAGCAATTCTTCCGGCTTCATCGTCGAAAGGGTGCTGGTCAGCAGTTGGGCCTTGGAGGTCGGCACCAGCAGATGCTGGGGGCCGTCCAGGGTGGTGCGTTGTTTCAAGGCCGGGTTGAGCTGAAACAGTTCGTCTTCGTCGATCTCGGCCAGCGCGGCAACCCGTGACAGGTCCATGCTTTGCTTGACTTCAACGACCTCGAAGTACGGCGTGTTGGCAATCGGGTTCAGGTTGACGCCGTAGGCTTCGGGCGCCAGTACCACCTGGGACAAGGCCAGGAACTTGGGCACATAGTCCTTGGTTTCCTGGGGCAGGGGCAGGTTCCAGTAGTCGGTGGGCAGGCCGAGCTTTTCGTTGCGCTCGATCGCCCGGCTGACGGTGCCTTCGCCGGCGTTATAGGCCGCCAGGGCCAGCAGCCAGTCGCCGTTGAACATGTCATGCAGACGCGTCAGATAGTCCAGGGCGGCGGTGGTGGAGGCGGTGATGTCGCGGCGGCCATCGTAGGCGCGGGTCTGGCGCAGGTTGAAGTAGCGCCCGGTGGAGGGAATGAACTGCCACAAGCCCACCGCATCGCTGCGCGAATAGGCCATCGGGTTGTAGGCACTTTCAATCACTGGCAGCAGCGCCAGTTCCAGAGGCATGTTGCGTTCTTCAAGGCGTTCGACGATGTAATGAATGTAGAGGCTGCCGCGTTCGCCGGCATTCTCCAGAAAGGAGGGGTTGCTGGCGAACCACAGGCGCTGTTGCTCGATGCGCGGGTTGACGCCGACACCGTCCTGCAATTGAAAGCCCCGACGCATGCGTTCCCAGACGTCCTGGGGTACTTCGGGGCTGGGCTTCTCTGATAGCCAAATAGGTTTTTGCTTGATCTTGGCAGCAAGATTCGGTTTGGGTTGCACGGTGGATTGTGCAGCGTAATGAGTCGATTGGCAGCCCGCCAGAGTTGCGGAAACGGCCACCGCCACGGCTTGAGCCAGGCGGGTCAATGCGTCTGAAGAAATGGATTTACGAATAGATGACGACATTGGCTGGAAGTAAGTTCCGGGCAAAAATGTCGGGCGATTCTAGAAAGCGCTTTGGTTCCGGTCAACCATTCAGAAATTACGTATCAGATTGCATCTGGTTAGAACTTATCTTTCCAAGCCCTCAAGCTAGCAAACACCTCGGCCCCAGAGCGGTTGTCGCGGCCGTTCCGTTCGTCCGCTTTTTGTTTAACGGATGTTTCAGCGGTGCGCAGAAAAGGGTTAGTACGTTTTTCCAGGGCCAGGTTGGAGGGCAGCGTCATCTCGCCACGGGCGCGAAGTTGGGCGACATTTTCCACCCGTTCGGCGATGTCGGCATTGTGCGGTTCCACGGCTTGGGCAAATTTCAAGTTACTTTGCGTGTATTCATGGGTGCAGTACACCTGCGTATCGGCGGGCAGGGCGGCCAGGCGTTCCAGAGAGTTGTACATCTGTTCGGGTGTACCTTCGAACAGGCGACCGCAACCGGCGGCGAACAAGGTATCGCCACACAGCAATACGCCTTGGTGATAAAAGGCGATGTGGCCGAGGGTGTGGCCTGGCACGGCGTACACGTCGAAGTCCCAGCCCAGCACGCGGATATGGTCGTTATCGTGCAAGGCCACATCCCGCGCCGGGATCTTTTCGTTGGCAGGGCCATAAACCTTGGCGCCGGTGGCATTTTTCAGTTGCTCGACACCGCCTACATGATCATGGTGATGATGGGTAACCAGTATGTCGCTGAGGCGCCACTCGGCATTCTGCTTGAGCCAGGCCAGCACTGGCGTGGCATCGCCGGGGTCGACCACGGCGCAGCGCTGGGTCGTAGGGTCTTGTAACAACCAGATGTAGTTGTCGGTAAAGGCGGGTAGGGCACTGATCTGTATCATTCTTCGATTCGCCAAGCTGAACACATTGGTGCATCTTAGAACGTCTAGGCGAGTTGGAGAATGCAATGACTGATAAAGCGTTCGCCCAGGCCGATCCTGAGTGGCTGGCCCTGATCAGCGCGGCCCGCGAATGGTTGTCCGGGCCGATTGGGCAGTTTTTGCTGGAAGAAGAGCGGCGCATGCTCGAAGACGAGCTGGGCCGGTTCTTTGGTGGCTACCTGGTGCATTACGGACCGTCGGCCGACACGCCTCCATCGGCGCCGCAGGTGCAACGCAATGTGCGCCTGGGTGCACCGTTGCCGGGCGTGGAGATCGTCTGCGAGGAACAGGCCTGGCCCTTGAGCGAACACGCCGCCGATGTGGTGGTGTTGCAGCACGGCCTGGATTTCTGCCTGTCGCCCCACGGTTTGTTGCGCGAAGCGGCGAGCAGCGTGCGCCCTGGTGGCCATTTGCTGATTGTCGGCATCAACCCCTGGAGCAGTTGGGGCCTGCGCCGTGTGTTCGCCCATGACGGACTGCGCCAGGCGCGTTGCATCGCGCCATCGCGTGTGGGCGACTGGCTCAACCTGCTGGGCTTCGCGCTGGAGAAACGCCGCTTCGGGTGCTATCGTCCGCCGCTTGCGACTGCCAAGTGGCAGGGCCGTCTGGCCGGTTGGGAACGCCGGGCAGGAGCCTGGCAGCTGTCGGGTGGCGGCTTCTATTTATTGGTCGCACGCAAGATCGTGGTCGGTCTGCGACCGTTGCAGCAAATGCGCCGCGAGCCGATCGGCAAGCTCGTGCCGATGCCGTTGGCCAAGGTCAACCGCGAACAAGGCGAACCGTAAAACCTCTTTTTGATTTCAGGCCGAATAACCGATGACCGATAGCGTAGAACTCTTCACCGATGGCGCCTGCAAAGGCAACCCGGGCCCAGGCGGCTGGGGCGCCTTGCTGGTGTGCAAGGGCGTGGAGAAGGAACTGTGGGGCGGCGAAGCCAATACCACCAATAACCGTATGGAATTGATGGGCGCCATTCGCGGCCTCGAAGAACTCAAGCGGCGTTGCAACGTACTGCTGGTGACCGACTCGCAATATGTGATGAAGGGCATCAACGAGTGGATGGTCAACTGGAAAAAACGCGGCTGGAAAACGGCGGCCAAGGAGCCGGTCAAGAACGCCGACCTGTGGCAATTGCTCGATGAACAGTGCAATCGTCACGACATCACCTGGAAATGGGTACGCGGGCACATCGGCCATCCTGGCAACGAGCGCGCCGACCAGTTGGCCAACCGTGGCGTGGATGAAGTGCGCGGCTACAAGCAGAGCTGAATCAGCGACACCGCGGCGGCCGTTCGAGCCGCTGCTTCACCGCCGCCATTGCGTGTGGCGAATCTACCAGCACGGCATTGAGCTTCAGGCAGGCATACTTTGGCCTGATCACAAAGATGCCGTGAGTGTTGTCGCTTATAGAGCCAGGATTGCACGGGCGAGTTGTTCGTCCGTGCATCGCAGGTCCACTCTTGTCTGGCGAATATGCCGCAAGGCTGACTCCAACTGGACACCGCGTATTGCACCTTCGCTTGCGACAAACGATGCGGCATCGGCCTTGGCCGCCAGCACAATCTTGTCGTCCTTGAAGCTGCTGCTGGTGCCGCCCGTGGCACTCATCGACAGGCTCACCAAGGCGTCAGTGGTCATCACGAAACTGGTGGCTTGCGCACCGGCAGCGCTGAACAGGCAGGGGATGAACAGCCATTTCAGGTTGAACATGAGTCAGTGAATTCCGTATCTGGAGGAGGCGCGCAGGTTAGCGACGAGGGACGTAGAAAACCGCAGCAAGTTTGCGAAACCTTGTAAATAACTGTTGGGTGTCCACCGGTGATTGGGTGCCATGGGCGCTTCGTTTACAGAGCGTGCTAATATCCCGCCCCTTGAACTGTACCGAACCGTTGAGAGCTGAACCCTGATGGCCATCCGATCTGTTGTACTCGATACCGAAACCACCGGCATGCCGGTGACCGATGGTCACCGGATCATCGAAATCGGCTGTGTCGAACTGATGGGGCGCCGCCTGACCGGCCGCCACTTCCACGTCTACCTGCAACCGGACCGCGACAGTGACGAGGGCGCGATTGGCGTCCACGGCATCACTGACGAATTCCTCAAGGGCAAGCCGCGCTTCGCCGAAGTGGCCGATGAGTTCTTCGAATTCATCAATGGCGCCCAGTTGATCATCCATAACGCGGCGTTCGACATCGGCTTCATCAACAACGAATTTGCCCTGATGGGGCAGACTGACCGTGCGGACATCTCCCAGCACTGTACGATCCTCGATACCTTGATGATGGCCCGCGAGCGTCACCCGGGCCAGCGCAACAGCCTCGATGCCTTGTGCAAGCGCTATGGCGTCGACAACTCCGGCCGTGAACTCCACGGCGCCTTGCTTGACTCCGAGATCCTGGCCGACGTTTACCTGACCATGACCGGCGGGCAGACCAGCCTGTCCCTGGCCGGTAATGCATCCGATGGCAGCGGTTCGGCGGAAGGGTCGGGCAACCGCCCTTCGGAAATCCGCCGCTTGCCAGCTGATCGCAAGCCGACGCCGATCATCCGTGCCAGCGAGCAGGACCTGGCCGAGCATGCGGCAAGGCTGGAGGCGATTGCCAAGGCAGCCGGTGCGCCGGCGTTGTGGACTCAACTCACTCAGCAATAACCGCTCATGTAGGAGCAGGCTTGCAGCCATGGGTACTTACACAGTTGCATCTGTGGCGAGGGAGCTTGCTCCCGTGACGGCCTGCCAGCCAACACCTATCTACCTGACGCTGCGCGATCAAACTGTGGGAGCTGGCTTGCCTGCGATAGCGGCCTGCCAGCCAACGCCTATCGACCTGACGCCCCGCGATCAAACTGTGGGAGCGGGCTTGCTCGCGAATGCGGCCTGACAGTCAACACGGTTGGATTGGGTGCATCTCCATTCCTGCGGTAACGGCCCCTTAGCGTTCCGCTCTGACAGCGGGTCACTTTGGAAAAACCGGAGTGCCGGCCCAGTCCACCCACAGTTTGATCGCGGGGTGTCAGGTAGGTATGGCCCAGCTGGCAGGCCGTCACGGGAGCAAGCTCCCTCGCCACAGGTTCAACGCCGTACCGACGGTTATGCAGGTACCTCTCGACCACCTGTGAAATCTTCATTCGCCACTTTTGCTTCCAGCTTCTACCCTTGTGCAAAGCCTCCGGAGTAAGAGTGCTCATGTACAAAGACCTGAAGTTCCCCGTTCTGATCGTGCACCGTGACATCAAGGCCGACACCGTTGCCGGTGACCGGGTTCGAGGCATCGCCAGGGAGTTGGAACAGGAGGGCTTCAGTATTTTTTCTGCGGTGGACTACGCCGAGGGGCGGCTGGTGGCCGCTACCCATCACGGTCTGGCCTGCATGCTGATTGCCGCCGAAGGCGCCGGGGAAAACACCCATCTGTTGCAGAACATGGTGGAGTTGATTCGCTTGGCGCGCCTGCGCGCACCCAACCTGCCGATCTTTGCGCTGGGCGAGCAAGTCACCCTGGAAAACGCGCCCGCCGATGCCATGAGCGAGCTCAACCAGCTGCGCGGCATTCTTTATCTGTTCGAAGACACCGTGCCGTTTCTGGCGCGCCAGGTCGCCCGCGCCGCACGCACGTACCTGGATGGCCTGTTGCCGCCGTTCTTCAAGGCGTTGGTGCAACACACCGCCGATTCCAATTATTCCTGGCACACCCCCGGTCATGGCGGTGGCGTGGCCTATCGCAAAAGCCCGGTGGGGCAGGCGTTTCATCAGTTCTTCGGGGAAAACACCCTGCGCTCTGACTTGTCGGTGTCGGTGCCCGAACTGGGCTCGCTGCTCGATCACACCGGGCCTTTGGCCGAAGCCGAGGCACGCGCCGCGCGCAACTTTGGCGCCGACCATACGTTCTTCGTGATCAACGGCACGTCCACCGCCAACAAGATCGTCTGGCATTCCATGGTGGGGCGCGATGACCTGGTGCTGGTAGACCGCAATTGCCACAAGTCGGTGTTGCATTCGATCATCATGACCGGCGCGATCCCGCTGTACCTGTGCCCGGAGCGCAACGAGCTGGGGATCATCGGCCCGATCCCCCTGGGCGAATTCAGCCCTGAGTCGATCCGCGCCAAGATCGACGCCAGCCCCTTGACCCGTGGGCGACCACCGAAAGTGAAATTGGCGGTGGTGACCAACTCCACCTATGACGGCCTGTGTTACAACGCCGAACTGATCAAGCAGCAACTGGGCAACAGTGTCGAGGTGCTGCATTTTGATGAGGCCTGGTATGCCTACGCCGCCTTTCACGAGTTCTTCGCCGGGCGTTATGGCATGGGTACCTCGCGCACGCCGGACAGCCCCTTGGTGTTCACCACCCACAGTACGCATAAGTTGCTGGCGGCATTCAGCCAGGCGTCGATGATCCACGTACAGGACGGCGGCGCACGGCAACTGGACCGTGACCGCTTCAATGAAGCCTTCATGATGCATATCTCCACCTCGCCGCAATACAGCATCATCGCGTCGCTGGATGTGGCCTCGGCAATGATGGAAGGCCCGGCCGGGCGCTCGCTGCTTCAGGAAATGTTCGACGAGGCCTTGAGTTTTCGTCGCGCCCTGGCCAACTTGCGCCAGCATATCGCGGCGGAAGACTGGTGGTTTTCCATCTGGCAGCCACCCTCGGTCGCGGGTATCGACCGGGTCGCCACTGCGGATTGGCTATTGCACCCTGGGGATGAGTGGCATGGCTTTGGCGACGTTGTTGAAGACTACGTGCTGCTGGACCCGATCAAAGTCACACTGGTGATGCCTGGCCTCAACGCCGGTGGGGCATTGAGCGAGTGTGGGATTCCCGCTGCAGTGGTCAGCAAGTTCCTCTGGGAGCGCGGGCTGGTGGTGGAGAAGACTGGGCTGTATTCGTTTCTCGTGCTGTTTTCCATGGGCATTACCAAAGGTAAATGGAGCACCTTGCTCACCGAGCTGCTGGAGTTCAAGCGTAGCTACGATGCCAATGTCAGCCTGGCCACTTGCTTGCCGTCGGTGTATGCCCAAGGCCCGGCACGTTATCAAGGCCTGGGGCTGCGCGACCTTTGCGACCAGTTGCACAGCTGTTACCGTAGCAATGCCACGGCCAGGCACCTCAAGCGTATGTATACGGTATTGCCGCAAATCGCGATGAAACCCGCCGATGCCTACGACCAGTTGGTCAGGGGCGAGGTGGAGGCGGTCTGCATCGATGCCTTGGCAGGACGCATCGCCGCTGTAATGCTGGTGCCTTACCCGCCGGGCATACCACTGATCATGCCCGGCGAACGCTTCACCGAGTCAACACGTTCAATCATCGATTACCTGGCATTTGCCCGCACGTTCGATAGCAGTTTCCCCGGTTTTGTCGCGGATGTGCATGGGCTGCAACACGAAGATGACGGCAGTGGCCGTCGTTATACCGTCGACTGCATCAAGGGTTAAGGAAGTCTATGCAAGCTGTAATGAACCCGAAGTATCCAGGGCTCAGTGTGCGAGTCGCCGACGAAGGTTTTGACGCCTATGTGTGGGGCAATGATTTCAGCTTTGAAGTCAGTGCCTATGGGGTGCCGCAAATGGGCCAGCGCGTCGAACAATGGCCGGTGGAAAAAGTGCTGCCGTACCGCAAGTGCTATGGCATCGACCCGGAAGAATTCGCCAGTTTTCGTGATGCCGCCGACAGCTCGATCTTCATGGCGTACCTGGATGACCGCGCAGTGGGGCATATCGTGGTCAGCACCAACTGGAACGGTTTCGCCCATGTTGACGAGTTGGCCGTGGCGTTACCGGCGCGCCGACATGGCGTGGCCAAGTCGTTGTTGGACGTGGCGCAGTTCTGGGCCCGCAAGAAGAACCTGCCGGGCATGATGCTTGAGACCCAGAACAACAACCTCGGCGCCTGTCGCCTGTATGAGCGTTGTGGCTATGTAATGGGCGGCATCGATCAACTGCGTTATCGCGGGATTGATCCGCAAACCCGCGAGGTCGCGATTTTCTGGTATCGGTTGTTCAAGGCGCAAGTGGAGGCTGTCTGACCCCTGTAGGCGCGAGCTTGCTCGCGAAAAACGCCAAGGCGCCGCGTTGCATCAGGATGAGCGTGTGATCGTTCACGTTCTTCGCGAGCAAGCTCGCTCCTACGGGGACTTGGTGTCGTTGCCAAGCAGGCTTTCGGCTTTCTGGATGACGATTTCCAGCAGCGCATTCAATGCCGGGGAGGGCGCAGCGTCTTTCAAGGTCAACGCATACAGGCTGACCACTATCGGTGGTGACACCGGGCACGCATCAAGCCCGGACTCGCGTGCACCCAAGGCGGTGAACGGGTCGACAATCGCCAGGCCTTCTCCGGCCTCCACCAGGCCGCGCATCATCGGGTAGGTTTGCACCCGCGTCTGCACCACGGGCAGCGGCCGCAGGGCGTGCAGCTTGGCATCCAGCAAGCGGCTGAGCGGGTCATGGCCTTCAAGGCCGATCAACGACTGGCCGGCCAACTCCTGCAGCGCAATGTATTTTTGCTTGGGCTTGAGCCAGCCATGGGGGGCCAGCAACTGCAATTTGCCTTGGGCCAGCACCGTGCTCTGGATATGGGGATGTTCTGGGTCATGCAGGCTCAGGCCCACATCGGCTTCATGCAACAGCAGGCTGTTGATGATCTCGCCAACTGGCTGGCTCGACAGGTTGCACGGCATGTCCTGGAAACGTCGACGCAGTGCAGCAATGCTCTGCGGCAACAGTTGGTTGGCCAGCGGCGGCGTGCAGAGCGCGCGCAGGGGCGGCGCATGATGGTGTTTCAAGCGGCTGGCAAGGCGTTGCAACGGCTCCAGGGCTTCATACAGAGCAGTGATTTGTGCCTGCAATTCCAGGGTTTCCCGGGTGGCCTGCAAACGCCCGCGCACGCTGGCGAACAGCATGAAGCCCAATTGCTGCTCAGCGTCCTTGAGAGTGGCGTCTACTTCGCCCACGGGGAGTTGCAACCACTCGGCGGCGGTGCCGAGGTGGCCGGTCTGCAAGATGGCCTGAATCACTTCGATATGACGTAAACGCATGGCCGGAGTCTATGTGCAGTGCGCAGGGGATTCAATGGCGCAGGCCTTCGTGCGCAAAAAAGACTGCCGGGGTCGTCCCGGCCTATGGCGCTCAGCCAGGACCCCATTAGAATGGCGGGTCCGATCAGCAACGACCCCTGCCGGTTTCCCGGTACTTAAAATAAAAAACAGGTCTGGTCTCATATGCCTCTACCCTCGACGTTCTTCGGGGTAACGGCCAAGCAACTCGTGGTCATGGTGACCGTGGGAGGCCTGGCGGCTTACTTCTTCAATCATCAGGATGAACCGACGCCGGACAATCTCGCACTGGAAGCCTTTATTCGCTCCCAGCAACAGGTGGGCGAGCAAGTGGGCGCAGTCGTGGGGATCACCCTGGTCAGGGAGGTGGAGGCTTACCCCGCGTACAATGCGGCAGGTTACAAGCGTTCGATGTTTACCGTGCAAGGGGAGCACGGCCAGGTGCTGGTGACGCTCAAGCAAGACGAGCAGGGCATAGAGGTGACGCAGATCCGCCGCCCATGAACGTCCCCAGCCCAGCCGCCAGGACTGAGCAGGTGAACAAGGCAAGCGCTTACGATGCCAGAGTGGTTTCGGACTCGCGCACGAGAATGGTGCCCGACTGGATCAGTTTGAATTCATCACCTTCCAGCTTTTCTACACGGTCGCCAATGGCCAGCTTGTAGGTCGTGGTGGGCGTCGATCCGGGCAGGTCGCCTTGCGCCGGGTTGGATTCCTGAAACTCATGCACCGAATAAACGCGGCCTTCCGCGTCTCTGGCATGAAACTGTCCAACAAGTACTGCAGCCATCTGTTTAGAACCTCTGGAGATAAACACTCGATTTGCGGTTCTGTAGACCGTCAGGGAGCGGGGTAGTTTACCTATAAGAAAAAAATACTATTCGCTGATATTTTCAGACGCTTCCTACGCAAGTGCTTGCAAGGAAAACGGCGAGGGAATCCGCACAACCCTCTGGTGAACGCGTCGCGAAGCCTCTATAACTACAGGCTCCTTTATTCAGAAGTCGGGAAACCTCAATGAGCAAGGTCTACACGATTGCCGTCCTGGTGGGCAGCTTGAGAAAAGAGTCGATCAACCGCAAGGTCGCCCTGGCCCTGGCCGAACTGGCCCCTGCCAATCTCAAGTTGAACATTGTTGAAATCGGCGACTTGCCGCTCTACAACGAGGACATCGACGGTGCAACTCCGCCCGCAGCCTACAGTACTTTCCGCAAACAAGTGAGTTCATCCGACGCGGTGCTGTTCGTCACCCCCGAATACAACCGCTCCGTGCCGGCGGCCTTGAAAAATGCCATTGACGTGGGCTCGCGCCCATATGGGCAGAGCGCCTGGAGTGGCAAGCCGGGGGCGATCATCAGCGTGTCGCCGGGTGCCATTGGCGGCTTTGGCGCCAACCACCATTTGCGCCAGTCCCTGGTGTTCCTGGATGTGTGGTGCATGCAACAGCCGGAAGCCTATCTGGGCGGGGCAGGCAGTGTGTTCGATGAGGCGGGGAAGGTGTCGGACAAGACCAAGCCGTTCCTGCAGGCATTCATCGATGCCTACGGCAAGTGGGTAGAAAAGCAGAAAGGCTGAAATTAGCCCGGCACCTGTAGGAGCGAGCTTGCTCGCGAAAAACTCGACGACAACGCGTTCATTCAGGATGTCAGCGTTACCGTTAGCGATCTTCGCGAGCAAGCTCGCTCCTACAGTAGGGGGTTATCGCAACCAGTTGGTGCGTGCCAGTTCGATAACCTCATCGCCACGCCCGCTCATCACCGCCTTGAGCATGTACAGGCTGAACCCCTTGGCCTGTTCCAGCTTGATGCTCGGCGGCATCACCAGTTCCTGAGTCGCGGTCACCACATCCACCAACACCGGGCCATCGTGGGCCAGGGCTCGGCGCAGTGCCGGCTCCAAGTCTTCGGATTGCTCCACACGTATGCCCAAAATGCCCATGGCATTGGACATGGCCGCGAAGTCCGGGTTTTTCAGCTCGGTGCCGGTGTCCAGGTAACCCGCAGCCTTCATCTCCATCGCGACAAAGCCCAGGGACGAATTGTTGAACACCACGAGTTTGACCGGCAATTGCAGTTGCGCCAGGGAAATGAAATCCCCCATCAACATGGTGAAACCACCGTCCCCGGACATCGAGATCACCTGTCGTCCAGGGAACGCCGCCTGAGCGCCGATAGCCTGAGGCATGGCGTTGGCCATCGAGCCATGGTTGAACGAGCCGATCAGCCGGCGCTTGCCGTTCATCTTCAGATAACGCGCCGCCCACACGGTGGGTGAGCCGACATCGGCGGTAAAGATCGCATCATCATCGGCCAGTTCGCTGAGCAAGCGCGCCACATACTGGGGATGGATTGGCCGGCCGGCCTTGGACGGTTGCGCCAGGTCATCCAGGCCTTGGCGGGCTTTTTCGTAGTGCTTGAGGGAGGTTTCGAGGAAGCTGCGATCGGTCTTGCGGGTCAGGCGCGGCAACAGCGCGTCGATGGTTTCACTGACGTCGGCGGCGATGCCCAGGTCCAGGGTCGCACGGCGCCCCAGGGCTTGGGGGTTGCGGTCCACCTGGATGATCCTGGCGTCGGTCGGGTAGAACTGGCGATAAGGGAAGTCGGTGCCGAGCATGACCAAGGTGTCGCAATCGAGCATGGCGTGGTAGCCGGAGCTGAAACCGATCAGGCCGGTCATGCCGACGTCGAACGGGTTATCCCACTCCACGTGCTCCTTGCCCCGCAGTGCGTGCACCACCGGCGCGCCGAGGGCGTCGGCCAGCGCCACCACTTGATCGTGGGCACCGGCACAGCCGCTGCCACACAGCAGGGTGACTTTCTCGCTGCTCTGGAGCATGTCGGTGAGGCGCTGCAAGTCCTGCTCAATCGGCACGGTGCGCGGTGCGTGCAAGGCCGGCCACGGCTTGAGCTTATCTTCCACCTCCAACAGCGACACATCCCCCGGAATCACCACCACCGCCACGCCTCGGTTGAGGATCGCCGAACGCATGGCACGGTGCAGCACCTGAGGCATCTGCTCGGGGTTGCTCACCAGCTCGATAAAGTGGCTGCATTCCTTGAACAGCTCCTGGGGATGGGTTTCCTGAAAGTAATTCAGGCCAACCTCCGAGGACGGAATTTGCGCGGCAATCGCCAGCACCGGCACATGGTTGCGATGGCAATCGAACAAACCATTGATCAAATGCAGGTTACCCGGCCCGCAACTGCCGGCGCACACCGTCAACTCGCCGGTGGCCGCCGCTTCGGCACCGGCAGCGAAGGCGGCGACCTCCTCGTGGCGCACATGCATCCACTCGATGCTGTCCATGCTGCGCAGGGCGTCGGTCAGGCCATTGAGGCTGTCGCCGGTGAGCCCCCAGATACGCTTGATACCCGCTTGTTCCAGGGTAGTCGCCAACTGCTGGGCCAGGTTGATTTTCGCCATGAGGAACTCCAATCGTCAGTGAGGTTGAAAAACTGCTGATCAGTAGGGGACAGTTCAATCACGGCGAATGCTCCGCCATTAATGTGAAGATTGCGTCATGCTCGCGCGATACTGCCGCGTACGCCGCGCGATAAACCACTGGTCACAGGCCAATGCCAGCCAGGGCGCAACGTTGGGGTTGGGCAGACGGCCGCGGCTCAGGCGACGCATCTGGTCGCGCACCACGGCGAGGGTGGCGAGGGCGGCCAGCGGTTTGCGCTTCCATTCCATGGGCCGCAGTTGTGGGTTGAGGTCGCGACCTTCACGCCACTGTTTGATCAGTTGCGGCTCCAGGGTCAGGGCGGTGGCGATGCCGGCCATGGCGATGCCGCTGTCCAATACTTGCTGGACCACCGGCAAGCGGCGAATACCTCCGGTCACCATCAGTGGCATGGTGGCGATGCTCGCCATTTGCGTGGCGAAATCCAAAAAGTAGGCTTCACGGGCCAAGGTGCGGCCGTCCCGCGCTTCACCTTGCATGGCCGGCGCTTCATAGCTGCCGCCGGACAACTCAAGCAAATCGATCGGCAGTGTATTGAGCATTTCCACTACAGCGCGTGCATCGGTCTCATCGAAGCCGCCGCGCTGGAAGTCTGCGGAATTGAGCTTTACCGACACACAAAATGAAGGGCTGACATTGGCCCGCACGGCACGGATGACTTCTAGCAGCAGGCGTGCCCGGTTTTCCAGGGAGCCGCCCCAACGGTCGGTGCGATGGTTGCTCAAGGGCGAGAGGAACTGACTCAACAAATAGCCATGGGCGCCGTGGATCTGCACCCCGGTGAACCCGGCTTGCTCGGCCAGGCGGGCGCTGGTGGCGAAGCGCTTGATGACGTCCTGGATGTCGTCTTCGGTCATGGCCTTGGGTTTGGCGAACATCTTGGAAAAACTGCCCACATCCAGCGCAATAGCCGAGGGTGCCAACGCTTGTTGACCGAGGTTGGCCATGGTCTGGCGGCCCGGATGGCTGAGCTGTACCCAGAAGTGCACACCTTTGGCCCGGGCTACGTCGGCCCATTCACGAAAACTGGCCAGGTGTTGCTCGTTTTCCAGCGCGACACCGCCAGGGCCGGTCATGGCGCGGCGGTCGATCATCACGTTACCGGTCAACAGTAAGCCGGGCTCGCCGTCGGCCCAGGTCTTGTATAGCTGCTTCAATGCTTTGGACGGTGCCTGATGCAGGTCCGCCATATTCTCTTCCATCGCGGCCTTGGCGATGCGGTTGGCGATGACTTGGCCGTTGGGCAGTTGCAGCGATTCGAACGGTGACATGGGTTAACTCCTGAGCAGGGGAGGTCTCAGGCTAAGCTTAAAGTTAACTTTAATGTCAAGCGGCAGTCGATCACACAGGATTGACGGGCGACGGAACTGTAGGAGCGAGCTTGCTCGCGAAGAACGCGAGGGCGCCGCTACAGCCAGGCGACCTGCGTTATCGTTCAGGTTTTTCGCGAGCAAGCTCGCTCCTACAGGGACAAGGTGTCAGCGGCGGCGGAACAGCGGCAGTGGTTCATCGGTGGCCGCTTGATAGGTCACCGAGAAATCCTTGAGACTTTCCAGCGCTTCGTACGGGTCTTTGTCCGCGCGCAAGGCGAAGGCATCGAACCCGCAGCGGTGCAGGTAGAACAACTGGTCACGCAGCACGTCGCCAATGGCCCGCAGTTCACCCTTGTAGCCATAACGGTCACGCAGCAGGCGGGCGTTGGAGTAGTTGCGCCCGTCGGTGAAGGCCGGGAAGTTCAGGGCGATGACCTGAAAATGCTGCACGTCATCACCGATTTCTTCGGCTTCTTCATCGGCGTCCAGCCATACACCCAAACCGCCGTCGCGGGCCTTGAGGGCGTGGCCGTGCTCGCGCCACAGGGCCAGCGGCACGATCAGGTCGTCGCAGTTGGAGATGCCGTCGAAGCTCGCGTCCTTGGGCAGCAGGTGCCAGGTTTCGTCGACGACTGCGTTGTTCTTAATGATTCGCTGCATAGACACGCTCCTTGAACAGGTCGATGCCGATGCGCTGGTAGGTGTCGATGAAGCGCTCATCTTCGGTACGCTGTTCGATATACACGTCGATCAGCTTGCCGATCACCTCCGGCATGGCTTCCTGGGCGAAGGATGGGCCGAGGATCTTGCCCAGGCTCGCATCGCGGCTGGCGCTGCCACCCAGGGACACTTGGTAGAATTCTTCGCCTTTCTTGTCCACGCCCAGGATGCCGATGTGGCCGACGTGGTGGTGACCACAAGCGTTCATGCAACCGGAGATGTTCAGGTCCAGCTCGCCGATATCGAACAGGTAATCCAGGTCGTCGAAACGGCGTTGGATCGACTCCGCAATCGGGATCGACTTGGCGTTGGCCAGGGAGCAGAAGTCGCCGCCCGGGCAGCAGATGATATCGGTCAGCAGGCCGATGTTCGGCGTAGCAAAGCCGCCTTCGCGCAGTTCGCCCCACAGGGTGAACAGTTGGCTCTGTTCAACGTCCGCAAGAATGATGTTCTGCTCGTGGGAGGTGCGCAGTTGGCCGAAGCTGTAGCGCTCGGCCAGGTCGGCGACCGCGTCCAGTTGCTTGTCGGTGATGTCGCCAGGTGCAACGCCGGTGGGCTTGAGCGACAGGGTCACTGCCACGTAGCCGGGCTTCTTGTGCGCCAGCGTATTGCGCGTGCGCCAGCGGGCGAAGCCTGGGTGTTGCTGGTCGAGTGCGGCCAACTCGGCGTCCTGATTGCTCAGGGCCTTGTACTCAGGGTCGACGAAGTGCTTGGCGACGCGGTGCACTTCGGCTTCGGTCAGGGTGGTCTGGCCGCCGCGCAGATGTTCCATTTCGGCATCGACTTTCTGGGCAAACACCTCAGGGGTCAGCGCCTTGACCAGGATCTTGATCCGGGCCTTGTACTTGTTGTCGCGACGGCCATAGCGGTTGTAGACCCGCAGGATGGCGTCGAGGTAGCTCAACAGGTCCTGCCATGGCAGGAACTCGTTGATGAACGCACCGACCACCGGCGTACGACCAAGGCCGCCACCCACCAGCACACGGAAGCCCAGCTCGCCTGCAGCGTTGTACACCGGCTCCAGGCCGATATCGTGGACTTCGATGGCGGCGCGGTCCGAGGTCGAGCCATTGATGGCGATCTTGAACTTGCGTGGCAGGTAGGCGAACTCAGGGTGGAAGGTAGTCCACTGGCGCACGATTTCGCACCACGGCCGTGGGTCGATCAACTCGTCGGCAGCGACGCCGGCAAATTGGTCGGTGGTCACGTTGCGCAGGCAGTTACCGCTGGTCTGAATGGCGTGCATCTGCACGGTAGCCAGTTCAGCCAGGATATCCGGCACATCTTCCAGGGCCGGCCAGTTGAACTGCACGTTCTGGCGGGTGCTGATATGGGCATAGCCTTTGTCGAAGTCGCGGGCGATCTTGGCCATCATTCGCGTCTGGCGCGACGTCAGTTGGCCATAGGGCACGGCCACCCTCAGCATCGGCGCAAAGCGCTGAACGTAAAGGCCATTTTGCAGGCGCAGAGGGCGGAACTCTTCTTCGCTCAGTTCACCTGCTAAGTAGCGTCGGGTCTGATCACGGAACTGCTTGACGCGGTCCTCGATGATGCGCTGATCGTATTCGTCGTATACGTACATATAGGTCCTGTTCTCGGCAAATCTGCGCGCACGGCCGCGCACTCCCAACGGAGCCGGCGCACGATACCAGTTTGCGTATATGCGCAAAAGTGATGTTTGGGTATATGCACATAACCAAACTGACTAATGAGAACAGTTATCGCGATACCCACATTTGTCATGGGGGCAAGACTGGTCTTTACTGTGGACGAGTCTTAGTGCAGTCACCTATAAAACCGACAAGAGGCGATGCGATGAGTAATTCCACCAAAGCCCGTAAACCTGACAGTACCGTTGATGCCTGGGCCATTTTGTTTCTGATTATTCTCGTGGTCGGCACCGCTGTATTTTGGGTCAGCCACCAGTAATAAAACCGTTGATTGAGCAGCGATTGGTTGTCGAGTAGCCAAGATGATGGCGGTCGATATTCAAGGTTTATCTGAGCGCCTGCATTTGTCAGCGCCGCCAGCGCCGGTGGATTCCGTGCGCTGGCGGTCGTTGGCAAACCGGCGTCCTGTTTATGCGTTCAGTCTGCATCGGCGGCGTTAAACACCGGCCAGGTACAGCACCAGCTTGACGATGCCAAACAGCGTCAACGCAAACACCACCGTGAATGCAACGCCCAGGATCACAAAGTGGCTGGGTTTGCCATGGGTGAAATCGCGGGCGCGATTCTTGCCGCTTTGCACACCGAACGCGGCGGCCGTCACGCTGTGCAGCATCTGCCGGAAGGTCGGTGGTTTGTCATCGATTGGATCGTCCATAAACCCCTCGTCAACAAGGTTCTCATGCAGAGTATAGACAGTCTGTCGAGGCTCATTTGGAAGCCAGTACCTCCAACCCCAGGAATAGCCGCTGATCAAGCGGTGGCTTGATCTCGGCTTTCTCCAGGTTGACCACGGCGCGGTTGTCGGCACGCGCCTGTTCAATCAGTTCCCGGCGCGTATATCGCTGTTCACTCGGGGTTTTAAGGTGACCGAAATCAGGTTGGGAGGGCGCTTGATCGACGGCCGAATAATGAAAATGCGCGTACCACAAAACATTGTCCTTTCCCTTTATACCCGCCCTGATTTTGCTTTTATCGCGTACTGCATACTCGGTGAGAAAGTCACCGGCCTTCAACGGCACGCGGCTCTTCACCAGGTTGATATCGACAAAACCGTGTTTCCACAAGTAATCGACGTGGGAGGCTTTGGGGCGTTGCAACTTGTACCCTTCGCTGCAACGCTCACGTGCCTGTTGCGTTGCCTCGGCCGCCAGGCTGCGGTACTGATCGATCAACGTGCGAGCGCCGGGATCGTTGGCGTGATCGCGCTGGAGTTCTTCGGCAAGGGTTGTGAACTTCGCTGCGTGCTGGGTCAGTATCACATCCCACTCAAGGGGATCGAGGCTTTCCAGTCGGCCCGGGTCGCGTAACTTTCGTTGTTGGAAGGCGATGCTGCTGTCAATGCCGGTGCGCTCGTCCCTGACGGTTTGCGCCTGTGCTTCTATGGTCTTCAGCGAACGCTTGATTGCCGTCGGCGCGGGCGCTGAGGGCCCGACCTCTTCAACCACGTTCCATACACCTTCGCCGGGGTGTTCAAGGTAGGTGGCGAGGGTTTTTCCGGTGAGCGGGTCCTTGATATCGACGAAGTTACCCGGTGTGTCGCGCTGGGTAGGGCGCACTTCACCCACCAGGGTCCTGCGGTCACGGGTCTTGATCACTCTTCGGTTCGGTGCTTTCTGCCGTGTGATGCGCTCGGGCGTTGGCAGTGGCGCGAAGCCTTCTTCCACCAGAATCAAATTGGCCAACTGCGCCTCAAGGCTGGTGCGGGCATAAGCCAGATAGTCCAGAAACGGTTGGCGATGCTCCTCGCGAATGAAGCCGGAATTCATTTCAGCCAGCGACGTGACAGCGTTTTCCAATTGCTCATATCGCTCCAGAACGTCCTTGAGGACGTCGATCTGCTCTCGGGCCGAATAGCCGGTAGTGGTGAGCATTTCCGTATGCGCCATCAAGCTGGTTGCGGTTCTCTTGTCGGTCAGCTCGCGTACGAATGGAAATTCCGTTGGGTTGCGCGAGTCATTCATGCGATTGAACACCAAGTCCATGAACACCAGCAGGGCATGCTGTTTGATCGCGACCGAGCGGATGTTTTGGTCAGAGGGCTTGCCTTGCAAGAGTATCTGGCGCAGGGCCGGGTCTGCCTCTTTGAGTAACGTCTCGATCTTTTCAGCGGGCTCGACCATTTCCGTAAGCGCGGCAAGCTGGCGTTTTTTGGTGATGATGTAGTCGTCGTAGGCGTCGCTGATGTTTTGCGGCAGCTCCCGTGATGCGCGGGCGCTGAGTTCAGCGTCGGTTTCGCCACGATCGGTTTCCAGGGCGTCTGCCATTTTTTGCGACACCGATTCGTAGATGCCTGCCCAGAAGTCAAAATTGCTTTTGCTTGCCCTGTTTCGCTCCCTTACATAAGTGGGGTCAGTCCTGTCGACAGCCATCAGTTCGCTGGTCTTGGCTTCGACTTTTTTCATCAGCGTCATTACCTCGCGGCCGTACTGCTGGAAGTTATCGAGGGCGATATTCCACTGCGTCCTGGCTTGGGCCGCCGCGACGCGCCGTTTCTCATGACGGATAAGAACTTCTGCGTGCAACTTCGGTATGTTCGCGGAACTGGCCAGCAATAACCAATCCTTGCGCAGGCTTTTGCTTTGTTCAACAAGTTGGGCACGGGCTGCGTTCAGAGTGCTTTGTAGCGAAAGCGAAGTGGGTATCAGCGAGAATATTTCGGCATTCAGTGCTTGCAATTCGGCCTTTAACACACCCAGTTTTTCGGCACGTTCCTTCTGCCATTTACTCAAGCGTTCCCGGGGCATTCCGCCCTCCAGCCTGGCGTGAGTGTCCAGGCGCCAGTGCCCCTGGTGGTCGCTTATCAGCTTGAAACCGGGGTGTTGCGGATATTGCGGGTGTACCAGATAGACCTCGTTGAATCCCGGCACCACATTGACCTGGAACAGCAACCCGCCGAGGCTGGCGTGCCAGGTGCCATTTATGCGGTAAAGGCCTTTGAGCGGGCCGCTGCCTTGCGCAGTCGGCAAGGGTTCAGGCCATGGCACATTGATGTCCAGCATCGCCCTCAGTCGTTCGCTTGCGTGTGGGCTTGCCAGCGAGCGAATGAAGTCCAGGGCGGTGTGGCCTGATGCCGGGGGTTCTCCCGGCAATGACACTGCGCCAGAACGTATCACTGGCGCATCCTGTGGTGGCGGCAGGCCTGGTGCACGGCGCCAGGTTTCAAGGCGCAACGCGCTGTCGGTTGCACTCGGTGGCGACAACGGTTTGGCAGAAGGCGATGCGCCATGCAGCAACACCATCGCAGTATTGAGCAGCAGATCAATCAGCGCCAACTCGCGGGTGGTGGGATCGTTGCTGTCCAGGCCCGCCAAGTCCTGCTCCAGGCTGGCAACCAGCACCAGGAACCAGCCGGCCAACATGGCTGGGCCCTGTACCAAGGGCAGCAGCAGTGTATTGAACAACAACCAGGCACCCTCCATCACAATGGCCCATCGGCTTTCGGTGTTGGAGATCGACTCGCGGTCCGCCAGGTCGACCAGTGCCCGTGCGGTGCTGCCAAACAGATGGTTGGGCAGTTGGCCGTTGAGCTGGGACTGGAGCCATTCACCGGCGCCGTCATCGACGGCCAGGGTCGCGGGCGCTGGTTTCTCGGGTCGGTTGAACTCGTCGCCGGGCAAGAAACGGATGATGTGCGGCTCTTTGATGCCGCCGTGTGCATAGATGGGGCGCGCCTTGTCCGACAGCCAGGTCAGCACGCTGTCCTGCAACGCACCCGGTTCGGCGATGGCCTCCAGCAACGCCTGGCGCGTGGGGTATTCGTTGAGGGACTCGGCGTACAGCGGTCGGTACAGCAAGTGTGGGCCGACCTGGGAGTCGCGAGGCTCAATGATAAACATATTATTCACTTCGTCCGGCGTGGCCCCGGCTTTACGGCACAACGCCAGGGGGCGCAGGACGATTTCCTGATCGTTGACGAGTCTGAGCGAAGGCGTTTCTCCCATGAGCGCCTTGACATACTGATAACCCGTCACGGTCATGCCATGCTGCTGGCGGACCTTGAATTCCAGCGCCTGCATCGGCAGATGAGCCTTCAGTTCGCGAGTAAACAGCAACTCGCGGCGACGCGCCTCGACGGTATCGGACAGCAACAGATCTTTGAGGGCATTAGGGTAGGTGGTGCCGATATCGACGCGCTGGATCAGGCCGTTGCTGCCCATCAGATAGTCTTCATTCAACCAGCCAGGCAGTGGCGTGGCTGTTGTGGAAGACAGCTTCAACGTACCTTTGGGCTTGCCGGCCAGATTCTTCAGGGCCAGCTCCGTCAGCGACATGCGCACGTGTTCGATGATTCCCGCGCCGCCCGGATAACCTGCCGCTACCGCAAAGTCCAACAGCACCGCATCAGGGTCGAAATCGCCGTGATCGGTTTGCATCTGCTTGCGCAATGCGCTGCGGCTGAATGTGTGGATGTTTTCAATACCCTCGTTGAATGATCGCCCCTGGTTTTTTTGCAGAGCATGCGCCATATCCTGCAAGTGGCGGTGATAGGCGAAACGATCCGCGGGCTCGGCTTGCTTGAGCCATTGCGGCAGTTGCTGGCTCACAGTGCCAAGGCGCTCGGTGTCGGGCAACTTGATGTCGGTAAAATACCTGGCCGGGTTGGTGATCATGTCCAGGCGTTGATCGAGTTCTTTTTCGTCTTGCCCCTGGAACGATAGGGCTGCCAGGTCTTCGAGTTGTTGGTTGAGGATCAGCCCGGCCTGTTGTTCAAACACGTTGGCGGCAGTTTCGTTGCGTTGCCAAGTGAGGCTGTCGAACTGAAACTCGCGTTGCATCCTGCTCCCCCAGGCCTGGCTGAACGCCTCCAGCGAATCAAACGCCTGGATTGCGCCGGCTACGCTGTAGAGCAACACCTGTTTATCGCGTACCAATAACAGGTCCGGGGTCAATACCCGCACCGTCTTGCCGAGGCGGGTGAGTGTGCTCTCGATGAAATATACATAGGTGGCGGGTGAGGAACGGGGCAGGCGCTCACGTTGCGCTGGCCAGGCGGCGACTACCGCCAGAATATCGCGCTGCACGTCGCTCAGCGGTGACTGGCTGGCCGCAGTGGCAATCATCTGACCATTGAGAAACTCTGCAAGCCACTGCCAGCGGCTGTTGCCATGATTGTCGACCTGGCTCCAGTAGTCGGCCAGATCGTGTTGCATGTACAAGTAAAGGGACGCGGGAAATTCGTCAAGAATCTGGGCGACCACCTGCATGTCGAGCGGCTGGCCATCCCCGGTCTTGAGCGCGGCGGGGGGCTGTGTCGTGAGGAAGTACGGACGCTCGCGTACGGCGCGCAGGTCAAGTAACTGTGGGTTCAGTACATGGGCGACAGCCACCTCCATGAGTGCGGGGTAGGTGTATTCGCCATTGGGCTGAGGGCTGGCCAGTTTGACCGCAAGCCAGTCGAGGTCCAGCGACGGGTAGTGCTCCAGCATCCGGCTGCGCAATGCCTTGAAGACGACGGAATACAGCGCCGGCCGCGTAGCGAAGCGCTCATGCACTGCCTGGGCGGGCAGTTGGCGAAAGGCTGAGTTTGACGAGGGAGTATTGGGTTCGGTCATGATGACATGCGTTTCCTGTATAAAACCGGTTGTGCTGAGCTGCCGGTTCAGCGGACCGAGAATCGGTCCGACACAGGAAATCGCATTGAGTCATCGTAGGTGCGGTAAACGGTTACCGCAGCCAGTAGCAGCGTTACCTCAGTTGTCGTAGCCCAGATTCGGCGCCAGCCAACGCTCCGTCACGCTCAGGTCCTGGCCTTTGCGTGCCGTGTAGCTGGTGACCTGATCCTTGTCGACCTTGCCCACGGCGAAGTACTGCGCCTGTGGGTGGGCAAAATACCAGCCGCTGACCGCTGCCGCCGGGAACATTGCGTAGTGCTCGGTGAGGAACACGCCGCTGCGACCAGCGTGCATTTCGCGGGCTTCGGGGTCGAGCAGTTGGAACAGCTGGGCTTTTTCGGTGTGATCCGGGCACGCCGGGTAGCCGGGGGCAGGGCGGATGCCGCTGTATTGCTCCTTGATCAGCGCCTCGTTGTCCAGTTGCTCGTCCTTGGCGTAGCCCCAGTGTTCTTTACGCACTTGCTGGTGCAGCCATTCGGCGCAGGCTTCGGCCAGGCGGTCGGCGAGGGCCTTGACCATGATCGAGTTGTAGTCATCGCCCGCGTCCTGGTAAGCCTTGGCCACTTCCTCGGCACCGATGCCGGCGGTGGTGATGAACCCACCGATGTAATCGGTCACGCCGCTGTCCTTGGGGGCGACGAAGTCGGCGAGGGAGAAGTTCGGTTTGCCGTCGGTCTTGATGATCTGCTGGCGCAGGTGGTGCAGCCTGGCAATAGGCTGGCCGTCGTCGCCGTAGACTTCCAGGTCGTCATCCTGCACTTGGTTGGTCGGCCAGAAACCGAACACCGCACGGGCGCTGATGAGTTTCTCGTCGATCAACTTCTTGAGCATTTCCCGGGCATCGGCATACAGCGCGGTAGCCGCTTCACCTACCACCTCATCGGTGAGGATGCGCGGGAACTTGCCGGCCAGGTCCCAGGAGATGAAGAACGGCGTCCAGTCGATGTACTCGGCCAGGACGTTGAGGTCGATATTGTCCAGTACCCTGGCGCCGGTAAAGGTTGGCACCACCGGGGTGTAGCTGCTCCAGTCGAACTGCGGCTTCTTGGCGATTGCCGCCGGGTAGCTCAGGCGCTCGGTGCGCGCACTGCGGTTGGAGGTGCGCTCACGTACGTCGATGTATTCCAGGCGGGTCTTCTCGACGAAACCGGCCTTCAATTCCTTGGACAGCAACTGGGTGGCCACGCCCACGGCGCGGGAGGCGTCGGTGACGTAGATCACCGCGTCGTTGCTGTACTTGGGCTCGATCTTCACCGCCGTATGCGCCTTGGAGGTGGTGGCGCCACCGATCATCAGTGGCAGGTGGAAATCCTGGCGCTGCATTTCGCGGGCCACGTGCACCATTTCATCCAGGGACGGGGTGATCAGACCGGACAGGCCAATGATGTCGCATTTCTGCTCCTTGGCTACCTGCAGGATTTTTTCCGCTGGCACCATCACGCCCAGGTCGACGATGTCATAGCCGTTGCAACCGAGCACCACGCCGACAATGTTCTTGCCGATGTCATGCACGTCGCCCTTGACCGTGGCCATCAGGATCTTGCCCTTGGCTTCGGGTTTGTCGCCTTTTTCCAGCTCGATGAACGGAATCAAGTGCGCCACCGCCTGCTTCATCACCCGGGCGGATTTCACCACCTGGGGCAGGAACATCTTGCCGGCGCCAAACAGATCGCCAACGATGTTCATGCCCGACATCAGCGGGCCTTCGATCACTTCGATCGGGCGTGCGAACGACAGGCGCGACTCTTCGGTGTCTTCGACGATGTGCGTGGTGATGCCCTTGACCAGCGCATGTTCCAGGCGCTTGTTCACCTCCCAGCCACGCCATTCCTCGGTCTCGGCTTCCTTGACGCTGCCGTCGCCCTTGTACTTGTCGGCAATGGCGAGCAGGGCGTCGGTGCCTTCGGGTGTGCGGTTGAGTACCACGTCTTCGACGGCGTCGCGCAGCTCGGCGGGGATCTGGTCGTAGATCTCCAACTGGCCAGCGTTGACGATACCCATGGTCAGGCCCGCACGGATCGCATGCAGCAGGAACACCGAGTGGATCGCTTCGCGCACCGGGTTGTTGCCGCGGAACGAGAACGACACGTTGGACACGCCACCGGAGGTCAGCGCATACGGTAGTTCGTCGCGGATATAGGCACAGGCGTTGATGAAATCGACTGCATAGTTGTTGTGCTCTTCGATACCGGTGGCGACCGCGAAGATGTTCGGGTCGAAGATGATGTCTTCCGGCGGGAAGCCCACTTCATTGACCAGGATGTCGTAGGAGCGTTTGCAGATTTCTTTCTTGCGCGCTTCGGTGTCGGCCTGGCCGGCTTCGTCGAACGCCATCACCACCACCGCTGCGCCGTAGCGCTTGCACAGCTTGGCGTGATGAATGAACTGCTCCACGCCTTCCTTCATGCTGATGGAGTTGACGATGCCCTTGCCCTGGATGCACTTGAGGCCCGCTTCGATCACTTCCCACTTGGAGGAGTCGATCATGATCGGTACGCGGGAGATGTCCGGCTCGCCGGCGATCAGATTGAGGAAGGTCACCATGGCCTTCTTCGAATCCAACATGCCTTCGTCCATGTTGATGTCGATCACCTGGGCGCCGGCTTCCACCTGCTGCAGGGCGACTTCCAGGGCTTCGGTGTAGTTGTCTTCGCGGATCAGGCGGGCGAACTTGGCCGAGCCCGTGATGTTGGTACGTTCGCCGACGTTGACGAACAACGAACTGCGGTCGATGGTGAAAGGCTCCAGGCCCGACAGGCGGCAAGCCTTGGGAATATCCGGGATCGAGCGCGGCGCGTAACCGGCCACAGCCTTGGCGATGGCTTCGATATGCCCAGGCGTGGTGCCGCAGCAACCGCCGACGATGTTCAGGAAGCCGCTTTGGGCGAATTCTTCGATGACCTTGGCGGTTTCTGACGGCAGTTCGTCGTACTCGCCGAATTCGTTGGGCAGACCGGCGTTGGGGTGCGCCGAAACGTGGGTGTTGGCCTTGTTCGACAACTCTTCCAGGTAGGGGCGCAGCTCGCTGGCCCCCAGGGCACAGTTCAAACCGACCGAGATCGGCTTGGCGTGCGCCACGGAGTTCCAGAACGCTTCGGTGGTCTGGCCCGACAGGGTACGGCCGGACGCGTCGGTGATGGTGCCGGAGATCATGATCGGCAGTTCCACGCCCAGTTCCTCGAACACCCCTTGCACGGCGAAAATCGCGGCCTTGGCGTTAAGGGTGTCGAAGATGGTTTCGATCAGGATCAGGTCGGCGCCGCCTTCGATCAGGCCCTTGGTGGCTTCGGTGTAGTTTTCCACCAGCTCATCGAAGGTCACGTTGCGGTAGCCGGGGTTGTTCACATCCGGCGACAGCGAGCAGGTACGGCTGGTCGGGCCCAGTACACCGGCGACAAAACGCGGCTTGGCCGGGTTCTCGTGGGTTTTGGCGTCGGCCACCTTGCGCGCCAGGCGTGCGCCTTCCACGTTCAGTTCATAGGCCAGTTCTTCCATGCCGTAGTCGGCCATGGAGATACGCGTGGCGTTGAAGGTGTTGGTTTCAAGAATGTCGGCGCCGGCGTCCAGGTAGGCTTTTTCAATGCCGCCGATCACGTCCGGGCGGGTCAGCACCAGCAGGTCGTTGTTGCCCTTGACGTCGCTTGGCCAATCGGCGAAGCGTTTGCCACGGTAGTCCTGCTCCTCGAGCTTATAGCTCTGGATCATCGTGCCCATGCCACCGTCCAGGATCAGGATACGTTCCTTGAGGGCTTGGTGAAGGGCTTGCAGGCGAGCGCTACGATCGGGCATGGGACTACTCTGGTCAGGCATTACGGAGGGCGTGAATCATAGCAAACCTGTGCCGATTTGGAGCATGTCCGGGTTGTGCATGAATATCGCTCATGTTGCTGGCGGTCATGGCCCGGTAGAATCACCGCCATTTCACAGACCGCACGCCTTGAATCGGGACCCGATACATGTCACTTCGTTTGATCGTCAGCGCCGTCCTGGCCTTGATAGCCAGTACTGCGCAGGCAGAGGGTCCCGCTTCGGCGATTTCCTATACCCGCGATATCCAACCGATCTTCACCGAGAAATGCGTGGCCTGCCACGCCTGCTACGACTCCGCCTGCCAGCTCAACCTCGGGAGCGCCGAGGGCGCCGCACGCGGGGCAAGCAAAATGCCGGTGTATGACGGCGAGCGCAGCCAGGCCACGCCAACTACGCGGTTGTTTTATGACGCATTCGGTAAGCAGGCGTGGCAGCAGAAGGGCTTCTATTCGGTGCTGGACGCCCAGGGCAGCCAGGCTGCGCTGATGGCGCGCATGCTGGAGCTGGGGCACAACGCGCCGCTGGCGCCCAATGCCAAGCTGCCCGACAACATTGTGCTGGGGCTCAACCGCGAAAATATGTGCGCAACGCCCGGCGAGTTCAATGCCTATGCCGGCGCTCACCCCAAGGAAGGCATGCCGCTGGCGGTCACCGGCCTGACCGATCAGCAGTACCAGACTTTGCAACGCTGGCTGGCCTCCGGCGCGCCGATTGACGAGCAGGGCCTGGCGCCGAGCGCCAGGGAAGCGTTGCAAGTGCAACAGTGGGAAAACCTGTTCAACCAGCCGGGCGCCCGGGAAAGCCTGGTGGCGCGCTGGCTGTTCGAGCATTTGTTCCTGGCGCATATCTATTTCGAGAGCGGCGAGCCGGGGCATTACTTCCAGTGGGTGCGTTCGCGTACGCCCAGTGGCCAGCCGATTGACCTGATCGCCACCCGCCGCCCCAACGACGACCCCGGCACCCAGGTGTACTACCGCCTGTGGCCGGTGCAGGGCGTGATCGTGCATAAAACCCACATCACTTACCCCTTCAGCGCGGCGAAGATGGCGCGGATCAAGGCATTGTTCTACGCCGGCGACTGGCAAGTCACGGCCTTGCCAGGCTACGGCCCCGGCAGCCGCGCCAACCCGTTCGCGACATTCGAAGCCATCCCGGCTAAAGCGCGCTACCAATTCATGCTCGATAACGCTGAGTACTTCGTGCGTACCTTCATTCGCGGGCCGGTGTGCCGTGGGCAGATCGCCACGGACGTGATCCGCGATAACTTCTGGACGCTGTTCCAGGACCCCGACCACGATCTGTACGTCACCGATGCGCGTTATCGCGGCCAGGCCACGCCGTTGCTGGCCATGCCCGGGCAGAATGACGATGTGGGCAGTGTGCTGAGCCTGTGGCTGGCCTATCGCGACAAGCGCAACCAGTACGAAGCCTTGCGCCGTGACAACTATGCAGACCTGCCGGCGCCGAGCTGGTCGACATTGTGGGCGGGCAATGACAATGCCTTGTTGAGCATTTTCCGCCATTTCGACAGCGCCTCGGTGACCAAGGGCCTGATTGGCGAGGTTCCGCAGACGATGTGGCTGTTCGACTACCCACTGCTGGAACGCACCTATTACCAGTTGGCGGTGAATTTCGATGTGTTTGGCAACGTCTCGCACCAGGCCCAGACCCGCCTGTATTTCGACCTGATCCGCAACGGTGCCGAGCAGAACTTCCTGCGCCTGATGCCCGCCGACACCCGCGAAGACTTCATGGACGACTGGTACCAGAACAGCGGCAAGCTCAAGCTGTGGCTGGACTACGAAGCGATTGACGATGACAAGGCCAGTGGTTTGCACCTGAGCGAAAAAGACCCCAAGCGTGACTTCGCCAACCAGTTGCTGACCCGCTACGGCCATTTGAACGCCAGCCCCGACCCGATCAACCGCTGCAGCGGCGCGTTCTGCTCCCGCGACGGCATCGACCCGGCCTTGCAGGATGCCGAACAAGCGCTGAGCCGCCTGACCTCGCGGCCGGCCGCGGGGCTCAAGGTGATCGAGCAATTGCCCGAAGCCACGATGCTGCGCATCGAAACTGCCAGTGGCAAGCGCGAGGTCTACAGCCTGCTGCGCAACCGTGCCCACAGTAACGTGGCGTTCCTGCTGGGAGAGGCGTATCGCTATCAGCCGGGCCTGGACACTGTGACCATTTACCCTGGCGTGCTCAGCAGCTACCCGAACTTCATGTTCAATATACCGGCCCGGCAAGTGCCTGAGTTTGTCGCGCTGATGGAGCAGGCCAAGGACGCCAAGAGCTTCGAGAAAATCGTCGACCGCTGGGGTGTGCGGCGCAGCCATCCGTTGTTCTGGCAGTATTTCCACGACTTGTCGCAGTACATCCGCGAAACCACGCCGGTGGAAGAGGGTGTATTGGACATGAACCGCTATGAGAACCTATAACGAAGTGCATTGATCCGGTCATTTCTCCATGTGGGGCTGAAGCAGTCGGATATTTACCTACAGATTGGAAAGGGGTAGGCCGATGCTGATTTCAGTGCAGTTGTTGCGCGCGTTGGCTGCATGGGTGGTGGTGGGTCACCATGTCATGCAGCTGTTTTTCAACTTCGAGGCCCACAACGCCTTCGAGGACCTGTTGGTCGAAAAGGGCGGCGCCGGGGTGGACGTATTCTTCGTCATCAGTGGCTTGGTGATTTTCCTCGCGAGCGCCGATAAAGCGCTCACGCCCTGGCGCTTCATGCTGATGCGCGTGGCCAGGATTGCTCCGGCGTACTGGTTCTATACCGTGCTTTTGGCTGTGCTGGTCACGGTCATGCCCTGGATGTTTCCAGACGTTCAGCTAGAACTGGGTCATGCGCTCCTGTCGATGCTCTTTATTCCCGCGCAAAACCCGGCGGGCTACGGCGTGTATCCACTGCTGGATGTGGGCTGGACACTGAATTTCGAGATGCTGTTCTACTGCCTGTTTGCTGTTGCGCTGCTGGTGCGTGAAGCCTATAGGCTCTGGGTGGTGGCGGTACTGCTGTATCTGCTGTGCTACGTCATTGGCCCCGCCTTTGACTTGGCCGATGGGTTTTACCGTAATGACATTGCTCTGGAATTTCTCATGGGCATGGCAATCGGCATACTTTACCGCCGCGGTCTGTGCCGAGCCAGGCCTTGGCTGGCGTTGCTGGGTGTCGTCGCGGCATTGGCAGCGATTTACCACGGCGCGGATGTACCCCGAGTATTGGAATGGGGAGTGCCCAGCGCCGTGTTAGTGATCAGTTGTGTGGCGCTGGAGCCTTACTTCCATGGTTCGCGCTTGATAAAACTGCTGGGGGACTGCTCCTACTCGGTCTATCTGCTTCACGTACTGGTGCTGTGTGCTGGGCGCTGGGCCATCGAACACAGGGCAATAGACCCCTACGCAATGATACCGGTTTGCATCGCCGTCATTGCGCTGGGCGCCTTGGCCAGTTATCAAGTGTTGGAGCAGGCTACGCATCGCAGGCTCAAACATTGGTTTGGCATTGATGATGCGTTACCCATAAGGCAAAAGCATTAGGACTGCTGTTTGGCGGCTCAGGGCCTCACGTACTTCCAGTAGGCTTTCCCATAGTCCATCAGCAACTCGGTCCCGGCAGGGATGTCCCGCCAAGCGACTATAAACACCATGTATTTGCCTACGTACAGGGCGCCGACATTTTCGATGCCAACGTCGGGCAGGTTGGGCACCTTGACCGCATTGATCAGGCTCAGCGTATTGCTGTTACCGTGGCCGCTGATAGTCGCGCCATGAGTGTGGGTTTGGAATAAGTACGTGCCGACGGCCGCTTCACCTTTTTCCAGTATCTCGGTATTGAGCGAGGCTTGATTCAAGTGCACCTTGCCGGTGTACGGCCCAATGACATCAAAACGTTTTATATCGGTTCGGGCCACCACCGACAGGCCACGCTCCGGGCCCTCGGCCAGTTTCCTGACCTCCAGCAGTCGATCGAGTTTGCGATGATGGTTGCCTTCTTTAGAGATCCAGTCGCGGATACTCTTGGTTGCAGCCTCTTTGACTTCGACGTGTTGCAGCCCTGTGAACTCGTCAAAAAACTGGTTGGCGTCGGTGATCTCTATGTTTTGCAACGGACCTTCAAGTTCAAGGGTCAAGCTGCGCCTGACGTCGTTGGGGTCTTGCAGAATTGGCGCATTATTGTTGATTTTATGATCAAAAGACGCGGTGATTGAAGTGGATCGGCGCCGCGTGGTTGCGGTGTCGTCCTCCAGGCGCGGACGTTTTGAGCTGCTTGCGGTGGGCGGCGCAGGCCGCTTCCTGGCCACAGGCTCGTCCAGCGGGCTTCTTTGTCCGAACAGCCACCTTTCTCTACCGGCGCGGGTCATGCTGCCATTGTCATTGACGTAGTTGCTCCAGATAACCGGATTGAGGTTGTTCTGCTCGACAAATGCGTGCATGGACACCCTTGAATTGGGGGCGTTGTAGTGCTTGTTCCACTCTTGCAGGTGTTCGGGTTTCAGGTCGTCGAATTGTTCACCCCTGGCGTATTTGGCCAGTACCTTGCCTGCCGCTCTATAGGTGCCATCAAGGTTTACATGCTCGGCAAGGGCCACCGGGTCCAGGTTATGGTCGGCGGCGAAGCCCTCAAGGGTGAGGTTGTTGCGCTCGCGCTGGGACGCCTTGCTCCAGTGCTCCATATGCTCGTAAGTGACGCTGGTGCGGGCGGTTCCCGCGCGGTCTAGCATCTTTAGCCCCCGAGGTGTCAGGGTGTTGCGGCTGTTGACGAACTGCCGAAAGGCGCTGGGGTCCAGGTTGTAAGTGCTGACGAACTTGTCCATGGTTTTTTTCAGGGCGTCTTCACTGGCTTCGGTCCATTTCAACAGCACTGAGGGCGTTACAACGCTTGGCGCATCCGGCGCGCCGCCCGTGAGCTTGATCGGGCCTGAATACCAATGACCGGGTTCCACCGACGACAGCGTGATCGACAAATCCCGGTTGGTCCTCGGATTGACCAGCACGATAGAAAAGCTGTTGTCGGCGCTCGTGGCGGCCTCCTGAATGAACCCATAGGAGTTGTCGCGGATCTGGTACACCGCGATTTTGCCCTTGTCATCGACATTACAGATGAACTTCTGGTTGTAGTCCGCCCGGGAGAAGATACCGCGCGCGTCGGGCTTGAGGCCTCTGATCAACTCTGGGTCAACCGCGTACTGACGGATCAACGGGCTGCTGTTGCTGATGACCGTGATCGGTTCTCTAAAACGCGGCCCGAAGGCTTGGTTGGACGCGGTATCGATCAAGCGATAATCCGGCGCCTCGAGGCTGCCGACGTTGCGCATTGGGACATTGGCGAAGCCGTCCACGGTAAACAGTTGATCGCCCGCCTGCAGCGGCTTCCAGCTGTCAGGGTCGACCGAGCGCATATGCCTTGCGGCGATCGCCCCATCTCGCAGTTGGGCGATACCCCGTTGTGCATGGCGCATCAGTTTGTGGCCCAGCTTGAGCAAACCAAAGCGCGCGAGCCTGAGCAGGCTTGGTAGGGCGGCCAGGGGGTTGAGTTCCTGGAGTGTGGCGATCACCAGTTTTCCGGTCAGTTTCGCCAGTTTAGGCAATGCCAGGCGTAGCCCGGTTTTACCCGCCTGGATGAGCAAGCGAGTCGAGCCAGCCACATACCGCCCCACCGGCAGCGCGAAAGCCACGATGTCGATGAACAGGCTGGCGACGCCGGATTTGATGCGCTGAGGATCGCCGGAAGCGATGTCGTCGATGCCGCCCCAGAACGGCACAAATATCTTGCCCCAGAACGCCAAGTCTTCGAGTACCTCAGCGGGGATGTCTACTTCCCGTGTGGCTTTACGGGTTTTTTCCAGCAGGGCCTGTTCGTCGCAGAAAAACAGCTCGCGGGCAATCATGCTCGCCAGGGTTTCACTGCGCGGCGCATACAGCGTGTTGGGCGCGAACGATTGGATACGCGGCCCTGCGTCGATGGCAGGCAGTGTCTCGCCGACTTGTTCAACGATCAACTCGGCTTTTTTGCCTGGTCTGGGCGCTTTGTTCTCGCGGTAGGCCTCGCGATCAAATGGCACGTCGGTGGCCAATCGGTATTTGCACCAGCTCATGGCGTCGCGTAGCTCTACCACTTTGCCGTTCAGCGGTAGGCTTTGCAGGTCTTTACGTCGACGCAGCAGACCGGCGAAGGGGAATACCTCGATGTAAATGGCATGGAAGGGCGAGCGGGGCTTGACGATGCGTAGGATAAAACCTGTCCGGTAACGAATGGCATCGGTCTTGGCTTTGGTTTCATATTCGATGGGCACCTTTTTCAGGGCTTCTCTTAATGAATACACGGTGATCTCGTCCTGATCCACATTCAGAGTCGCGCTGCCCAGGTGGGCAAGCAGTGATTGGATTAAGGTCTTATAGGCGTTTCTCGGCACCTGGAGGGCTTCGTGAAAGGCTTTGTCGTACTCCGTGTCCGAGGCAAAGCGCCAACGGCTGGGCAGCTTGAGTTTGAGGTTCTGAACCGCGTTGAACATCTCATATTCATGCTGCTCCAGTGCAGTGACGGCCTGGGTGAGCTCGTCGCGGGAGTGGCCCGACGATCGGTTGGCGATCAGGCCGTTGGCCTGTGCCCATTGCACGGTGGGGGCCAATTTGGCCGCTGCGACCAGTGCCTGTTGTTTGATGTCATCGCCACTGGCGCGAAAGTGTTCCGCCGCCAGGTTGAGCAATTGTTCGAAACTCATGTGGCGCGATGAACCAGGTGCAATCGTTTCGGCCAGCAGAAAGCCGCTTCTGAAATTGACCCAGGTACTGGTTGCAGCGTAGGGCAGGTCATCGGGAATATCGGCCACCCACACTTCACTGGCGACATTGGCCTTGATCACGCACACGGCCAATAGCGCTGCGTCAGTGCTGATCGACAAGTCGTGGTGATAGCGGCTGATCAGGTGTTGGCGGATCGTCCTATAAGATGCCCCCGGCGAGATGAATAACTTCAATTCGTTATCCACCGGCGAGTCGGGGTTGGGGATGATCGTCAGCCACAGCGCGCGCCACAGTAATTTCACCCGTACCGGGTCTGGGCAGATTTCGTCCTGTTGGCTGCCATACCAGTCCAAGGCCTTGGCGATCCGTTCGCCCAGCGCCAGGTTATCGGGGCTATTGAGCAATTGCTCAAGCAGCACGGTGGGGGTGGTGGTGAGCATGTCCTGTTGTGAGGCGGTAAATGTTTCGGGCAATACATGACGGAACAGCGATTGACGTGTTTGTGTTTCGATCTGGCGGATAACCTCTTTGATTTTCTGGTCGGCAGGCGCATCCAGCAAGTGCTGCAAATCGCTGAGGTCGCCTTCGTGTCCGAGTTTTCTCAGAGTGTGGTGTTCCTGCAAGCCAGCGAGAACCGCTTTCCACTGTTCGCGGGTTTTGGGCTGTGCCGGGATGATCGAGTAATACTTGAGCGCCAGGTCAAACCGCACCGAGCCATCACTTTTAAGGCCGTTACCCACACGCCGGTTGATATCCAGCAACACGTCGGCGTCGATGTACCAATAGGTGGGTATATGGCGCAGGATCACCGAATGGTCGGCGATGCTGAACGTCTCGGCAGGGTCGGGTATCGGTGCGCGCACGCTGCTGAGCATGGTGGAGAGCAGGTCGTAAAGAAAGTCCCGGCCGAGAATGGAAGCATCTGGTTCGGGCTTTTCCCGCAGGAACTGCTGAAAGTCTTCATCGGCTTCCAGCTTTGCCAAGACACGAAAGGCTTCCTTGCATTCGCGATGCAGTTCGCTGTTGTGCGGCGGGGAGTAGTACACCTCGGCGGCGGATGCCGTCAGCGAGCTTTGTGCCGTCACGAAATCAATCAGATGGTCCAGATGCGCTTGCTGTTCCGGCAAACCCTTGAAATAGAAACTCTGCAACGCGTTATTCATTCAATCCTCACAATCCGTAGTCGAAGAGGATTCACTCTATTGAGCCGGGTTTTGCGGGGGGGCTATATAGGTAGGCACAGGTTTTTGCAGAAATGGCCAGGTGTCACGATGCGTCAGGTCAACAGAGACAAGTCTTTCCCGACAAAAATACTAGGACTTTGTACCTGCGTAATAATTTGGCGTAAACTGCGGGCAAGCCTGTGAGGAGTTTCCATGACTGCCATAACCATTACCGACGCCGCCCACGATTACCTGGCTGACCTGCTGTCCAAGCAGAACACCCCGGGTATCGGCATCCGCGTCTTTATCACCCAGCCCGGCACCCAGTACGCCGAGACTTGCATTGCCTACTGCAAGCCCGGCGAAGAAAAGCCTGAAGACACTGCCCTGGGGCTCAAAAGCT
Source organism: Pseudomonas sp. Pse35 (assembly GCF_024519715.1). Taxonomy (NCBI): domain Bacteria; kingdom Pseudomonadati; phylum Pseudomonadota; class Gammaproteobacteria; order Pseudomonadales; family Pseudomonadaceae; genus Pseudomonas; species Pseudomonas sp. Pse35. The sequence continues at coordinate 91,241 of NZ_JALJRP010000014.1, forward strand.
TCACCGCGTATATCGACGCCTTCAGCGAAGCCTTCCTGGACGACGCCGTGGTCGACTACGCCACCGACCGTATGGGCGGCCAGTTGACCATCAAGGCCCCCAACGCCAAGGTGCCGAACGTCAACGCCGACAGCCCGGTCAATGAGCGCATCAACTATTACCTGCAAACCGAGATCAACCCGGGGCTGGCCAGTCATGGCGGCCAGGTGAGCCTGATCGACGTGGTGGATGACGGTATTGCCGTACTGAAGTTCGGCGGCGGCTGTCAAGGCTGCGGCCAGGCGGACGTAACCCTGCGCGAAGGTATCGAGCGCACCCTGCTCGAACGCATCCCGGAGCTCAAGGGCGTACGTGACGTGACCGACCACACGCAGAAAGAAAACGCCTACTACTGAGCAAGGTGTTCACTGCGAACATAAAAAACGGCGCCCCGTGAGCGCCGTTTTTTATTATTTAAATTCAGAGAGTTGCAAGATATATCTGACAAAGCAGATCAAGTGTGGGAGCTGGCTTGCCTGCGATGGCGGTGTGTCAGTCATCCGACCCGCTGACTGTTACACCGCCATCGCAGGCAAGCCAGCTCCCACATTGTTGTTCGCATTGCTTCAGGGGCGGTAGAGGTGCGCATGCCCTGCGCGGTACAGCGACGACTCGCTGAAACTGTCACTGGACAACACCCAGCCCACCACAATCAACGCTGTCCGCCGAAACCCCTTCGCCGCGACTTTCTGGGCAATGTCACTCAGCGTACCGACCACCCAATCCTGATCCGGCCAGGTGGCACGGTGTACCACGGCAATCGGGCAGTCTGCGCCATAGTGCGGCAACAGTTCAGCAACGATCTTCTGCAGATGATTGACCCCCAGATGAATCGCCATCGTGGTGCCATGTCGCGCCAGGCTGTCGAAGTCTTCACCGGGGGGCATGCTGGTTTTATCGGCGTAACGGGTCAGGATCACGCTTTGGGCGATGTCCGGCAGGGTCAGTTCGGTCTCCAGCAAGGCCGCGCACGCCGCGACCGCCGTGACCCCTGGAATGATCTGGAAAGGGATGCCCAGCTCACGCAAATGGCGTATTTGTTCACCAATCGCCCCATACAGGCTGGGATCGCCGGAGTGCACCCGCGCCACATCCTGGCCTTTGGCATGGGCCGTCTTGATCAACTCCATGATCTGTTCCAGGTGCAGCTCGGCACTGTTGACCACCTGAAGCGCCTGATGACCTTCCAGTACGGCGGCGGGCACCAGCGAGCCGGCGTAGATGATCACCGGGCAACTGCGGATCAGCCGCTGGCCCTTGACGGTGATCAATTCCGGGTCGCCGGGGCCGGCGCCGATAAAGTAGACGGTCATGGAGAAGTCCTGTTCAGAAACGGGTGAGCATGAACACGGCTCATGCTCAAAAGCGGCAATTATCGGGATTTTAGCCCGCGCAGGCCAATGCAAGGGTGGCCTGTGCGCTTTTCTGGCGGGTGATCAGCAGGCGCGCATGGCGATTGGACAGGTGCTCGGCCAGGGCCAGGGCGGCGCTTTCGGCCACCCCATAACAGCCGGTATGGGCAAACGCCAGCGTTGAGCGATGACTTAGCCGATGCTCATAGTCCGCCAGTCGCTCGGCGCTGAAGCACTGCAAGGGCAGGTTCAACCGCTGGGCCAGCGCCAGCAGCCCAGGTTCATCGCGCTTGCGATCAATGCTTGCCAGCGCAGTTATGCGTGAGCGATCAATGCCTGCCGCGGCCAGGGCTCCGTCCAGCAACGCCAGCAGGCTGTGAACCTCACAGCCACGCTGGCAGCCCAAACCGACAACCAGCATCATGCCGAGTATTGGTCGTCGCGGTTGCGGCGGAACAACCAGGCGCTGATCAGGCCCAGGGCCAGCCAGAAGGCGACGTTGGTCAATTGCGCGGCGATCTTGAACTGCGCTTCGAGCGCCTCCGGGGCCAGCATCGAATGTACCTCAGGTTGCGGAGCGCCGATGACGTGGGGTACGGCAAGGATCGCCAGCCCAAGGCCTTTCAACAGCCAGTTGCGGCCGAACACGATCAGCGCCAGGCCGGCGGCGGTGGAGGCTGCGGTACCGATCCACCAGGTCTGGCGTAGCGTCAGGTCAGCCGCCGCAGTGCCCGGCAGTTCCGGTGGCAGGCCCAGGGTGGGTGCCAGTACAAAGGTCGCGTAGCCGGCCAGGCCCCAGAGCAGGCCTTGCGCGGTGCGGGTCGGCGCACGCAGCGTGTAGAGGCCGGCGAGCATCAGTGCAAAGCCTACGGCCACCACCAGGTTGCCTCCAGTGGTGGACAACACACGCTGCCAGCCATCTTCCGGCTCCCAGGCTTGGGCATCGTGGCTGTGGGCAGCAGCGCCAGCGGCGTGCTCGTGCACCACTTCAGCGGCTGGCGGGGCTTTTTCAAAGCTTTCCGCCTGCAGGATCAGCGGTGCCACCCAGAAACTTTGCAGCAGGGTCAGCAGCAAGGCAGCCAAAAGCCCAGTGAACCCTGCGGTTTGCGCAATACGCTTGATCATGTCGGCAGCTCTCAATGGCACGGGAACGCGGCGCTGTGGCGGGTATCGTGGGCGGCGTTGTGCACCGCCTCGATATGCGAGAACCCGGCGAAATACACCAAACACGCGCCGAGTATCGACGCACCGATGGCGGCGGTCAGGCGTTGGCTGAGGGTGGCGGTGCTAGTAGCGGTGTGCGAAGTGCTGCTGATGATCGACATGGCGCGTCCCTTTCAGGTGTCAGGGTGAAACGAGCGCATGAAAACCCCACGCGCCAGGCACGCAGGGTTCTGAACAGCGCCCGCCCACCGCGGGTTTGTTATCTGAATTTTTCGGGCCGGTCTCCGGGCTTGCGAGGGGCGGCTCTTGAAAGAGTCCTCCTGAAAGCATCGCCTTCCCATGCAAAAGCACAGTGGCCGTGACGCTTCGCTCGCTTACCGTTGCGGGGGCAGCACCGGACTGGTCATAGGTCTATGACGCACCGGTTTCCCGTTTCACCCTGTGAAGGGCACCCGAAACAAGGCGTGTAGGAGAGCATGGGCCGGGACGGTAGTCAAATGCTGCAAGCCACTGTAGCCTTGCACCTTCGAGGTTCTTCGGCCCAGGCCGAAGCTAAGAAGGGAACGCGGTTCAAGCCGCGGCTGCCCCCGCAACTGTGAAGGGTTCAGTTGACTGCCACGCCACTGCCGATAGGGCGGGAAGGCGCAGTCAGCATTGGTCGCAAGACCTGCACACCCCAAGCCAGGAGACCTGCCTCGCAACCGATTTTCCAATTCAACCGGGCGGGGTGATCCGGTGACGAAATCCGCTGCTGCGCGCTGCCGCAGGGCCTGTCGTCCCGTATGCCCGCCCCAAAGGGCATCCGATGAAAACACTGGCCAAACTCCCCGTCACCATCGTTACCGGCTTCCTTGGCTCGGGCAAAACCACGTTGTTGCGCCATATGCTCGACAACGCCCAGGGCCGTCGCATTGCGGTGATCGTCAACGAGTTCGGCGAGCTGGGCATCGACGGTGAAATCCTCAAGCAGTGTTCTATCGGTTGCACCGAAGAAGAGGCCAATGGCCGCGTCTACGAGCTGGCCAACGGTTGCCTGTGCTGCACCGTGCAGGAAGAGTTCTTTCCGGTGATGCGCGAACTGGTCGCCCGTCGCGGTGACCTGGACCATATCCTCATCGAAACCTCGGGCCTGGCCCTGCCCAAGCCGTTGGTGCAAGCCTTCCAGTGGCCGGAAATCCGCAGCGCCTGCACCGTTGACGCGGTGATCACCGTAGTCGACAGCCCAGCCGTGGCCGCCGGTACCTTTGCCGCCTTCCCGGATCAGGTCGACGCCCAGCGCAAACTTGACCCCAACCTGGACCACGAGTCGCCGTTGCACGAGCTGTTCGCCGACCAACTGGCCAGCGCCGACCTGGTGATCCTCAACAAATCCGACCTGATCAGCGCCGAAGACCTGGCCCGTGTGCGCCTGGAAGTGGCCGAAGAACTGCCGCCGGCGGTGAAGATCATCGAAGCCAGCAGCGGTCGTCTGCCCCTGGACGTGCTGATCGGCCTGGGCGCCGGTTCCGAGGAACATATCGACGGGCGTCACAGCCATCACGACCATCACCACGAAGGTGAAGACGACCACGATCACGATGCCTTTGACTCCATCTCCATCGACTTGCCCCAAGCCGATGAGGCGCTGCTGCTCGACGCCCTGACCCAATTGGTGGTGCAGCACGGCATCCTGCGGGTGAAAGGTTTCGCCGCGATCCCCAACAAACCGATGCGCCTGCTGATCCAGGGTGTGGGCACGCGCTTTGACAAACACTTCGACCGTGCCTGGGGCGCTGACGAAGCACGCACCACGCGCCTGGTGCTGATCGGCCAGGAACTGGACGCCGCTGGCCTCGAAGCGCAATTGCGCGCTGCCCTCAGCGTTTAACCATGCACCTGCTCAGGACCCAACCCGGTGGTTTCGTCGCGGACGACAATATTGCCGACCTTGGCCAGACCCCCGCTGAACTGGTGATCCTGTGCAGCGGCGATTCCAGCCTGGCGCTGCTCGCCGAAGCCGCCCAGCAATTGCCCGAGGATTACCCCAGCCTGCGCCTGGCCAACCCGATGCAGGTGCAGAACCATGCCTCGGTTGACCTGTACGTCGACGAGGTATTGCGCCACGCCAAGGTCATCCTGCTGTCATTGCACGGCGGTATCGGGTATTGGCGCTACGGCATCGAGCGCCTGGTGGAGTTGGCCGAACGTGGCGTCACCCTGATCCTGGTGCCGGGTGACGACCGTCCGGACCCGGAACTCAGCGGCCTGAGCACTGTTGCTGCCGAACACCGCGAGCGTCTGTGGCACTTCCTGCGCCAAGGTGGCCTGGGCAATGCCCTGGATTTTTATCACTGCCTGGCCAGTGTCCACCTGGGCTGCGACTGTGCCTGGGCCGAGCCACAAGCGCTGCCGCGCACGGCGATCTATCACCCGCACAACGCCAATGCCCGCCTCAATGACTGGCAGGCCGATTGGCAGCCCGATTGGCCTGTGGCTGCGGTGCTGTTCTACCGCTCCCATTTACAGGCTGCCAATACCGGTTTTATTGATGTGTTCTGCCAGCGCTTACAGGCGGCGGGCCTCAACCCGTTGCCTGTCGCGGTGGCCAGTTTGAAAGAACCCGGCTGCCTCTCGGTGGTCGAGGACCTGTTGGATGACGTGCAAGCCGCGGTAATTCTGAACACCACCGGCTTTGCCCAATCGAGCCCGGAAGCGCCGCATTTGCGCCCGTTTCGCCGCAATATCCCGGTAATCCAGGCGATCTGCGCCCAGGACAACCAACCCGGCTGGCAGGCCAGCGAACAAGGCCTGGGGCCCCGCGACCTGGCGATGCACATTGCCTTGCCGGAGTTGGACGGGCGCATCATCAGCCGGCCGATCAGCTTCAAGGACCTGGCCTGGCGCAGCGAGCGCAGCCAGTCGGACGTGGTGTGCTACCGCGCAGCGCCCGAACGCATGGATTTTGTCGCTGAGCTGGCACGCCGTTGGGTCGAGTTGGCGCGGGTGCCCAATGCCCAGAAAAGGATTGCGTTGATCCTCGCCAACTACCCGACCCGCGACGGTCGCATCGGTAACGGCGTGGGCCTGGACACCCCGGCGGCAGCGCTGAATATCCTGCGCGCCTTGCAAACCGAGGGCTACCCGGTAGCGGAGCGGCTGCCCGACAGCGGCACCGCGCTGATCCAGGAACTGCTCGGCGGCGTCTCCAACGATCTCGACAGCCTCGACCTGCGCCCCTGCCATCAAAGCCTGAGCCTTGTGGAATACCAGGCGATGTTTGATCGTTTGCCGGCCTCCAATCGCCAGGCCGTGCTGGCGCGTTGGGGTGCCCCCCAAAACGATCCGATGTGCCGCGATGGCCGCATGATGATCGCCGGCCTGCGCCTGGGCCTGACCTTCGTCGGCATCCAGCCGGCCCGGGGTTACCAGGTCGATGCCAGCGCGGTGTACCACGACCCGGACCTGGTGCCGCCCCATGGCTACTTGGCGTTCTATTTCTGGCTACGCCACACCTACGGCGCCCACGGCGTGATCCATGTGGGCAAGCACGGCAACCTGGAGTGGCTGCCCGGCAAAGGCGTGGGCCTGTCGGAGCACTGCTGGCCGGATGCATTGCTGGGGCCGCTGCCGAATGTCTACCCGTTTATCGTCAACGACCCGGGTGAGGGCGCCCAGGCCAAGCGGCGCACCCAGGCGGTGATCATCGACCACCTGATGCCACCGCTGACCCGCGCCGAAACCTACGGCCCGCTGCGTGACCTTGAGTTATTGGCCGACGAATATTACGAGGCGCAATTGCTCGACCCGCGCCGTGCGCTGGAGCTGCAAAAAGACATCCTCAAGCTGGTGCGCGAAACCCGTATCGACCAGGAGCTTGAACTGGGCAGTGAGGCGGACGCGGCGGTGTGGCTGCCGCGCCTGGATACCTACCTGTGCGACTTGAAGGAATCGCAGATCCGCGATGGCCTGCATATCTTTGGCGAGTCGCCCGAGGGCCGTTTGCGTATCGACACCTTGCTGGCGCTGTTGCGCATTCCCCGTGGCGATGGCCGGGGCCCGCAGTCGAGTCTGCTGCGTGTGTTGGCCAAGGCATTCGACCTGGGGTTTGATCCGCTCGATTGTGCACTGGCCGAGCCCTGGACGGGGCGGCGCCCGTTGGTGTTGCAGAAGATTGACGATCAGCTGTGGCGTACGGCCGGGGATACCCGTGAACGTCTGGAGTTGTACGCGGCGCGCTTGATCGAGCAGGCATTGGAAGGCCCCATCGAACAGTTGGAAGAGCCCGGCTGGCAGGAGGTGAAGTCGGTGATCGAAAGCCTGCGCATTGTCGTCGCGCCACGCCTGGATGCCTGCGGGCCGGCGGAGATGCGCGGCTTGCTTGATGCCTTGAGTGGGCGCTTTGTCCCGGCAGGGCCCAGCGGTGCGCCGAGTCGCGGTCGGCTGGATGTGCTGCCTACGGGGCGTAACTTCTTTACCGTGGACGTACGCAACCTGCCAACCACCACGGCCTGGCGTCTCGGATTCCAGTCGGCCAACCTGATTCTTGAGCGGCACCTGCAAGACCACGGTGACCACCTGCGTCAGCTCGGCCTGTCGGTATGGGGCACCGCGACCATGCGCACTGGCGGGGACGATATCGCCCAAGCCATGGCGCTGATGGGCGTGCGCCCGGTATGGGCCACCGGCAGCCAGCGGGTGGACGATTTCGAGATCCTGCCGATCAGCTTATTGGACCGTCCGCGGGTGGACGTGACCCTGCGCGTATCCGGGTTCTTCCGCGATGCGTTTGCCAACCTGATCCGCCTGTTCGATGCGGCGGTGCAGGCGGTGGCCGCCCTGGATGAGCCCGACGACATGAACCCGCTGGCCGCCAAAGTACGCAGTGAACGCCAAGCATTGCTTGAGGCGGGCCTGGATGAAGGTGCCGCGGCCAAGCAGGCCGGCTGGCGCATTTTCGGCGCCAAACCGGGTGCCTATGGCGCGGGCGTGCAGGGCGCGATTGACGGGCGCTTGTGGCAGAGCCGCGAGGACTTGGCCGAGGTCTACCTGAACTGGGGTGGTTACGCCTATGGTGGCGCTGACGAAGGCACTGCGGCCCGCGAGCAATTTGCCCAGCGTTTGAGCCAGGTGAAGGCGGTGTTGCAGAACCAGGACAATCGCGAGCACGACTTGCTCGACTCCAACGACTACTACCAATTCCAGGGCGGCATGCTGGCCGCCGTGGAAACCCTGAGCGGCGAAAAGGCCGCCAGCTACCATGGCGACCACAGCCAGCCGGACGTGCCGAAAATCCGCACCTTGAAGGAAGAGCTCAACCGGGTGATCCGTTCCCGTGCGGCCAACCCCAAGTGGATCGAAGGCGTGAAGCGCCATGGCTATAAAGGCGCGTTTGAAATGGCCGCGACTGTGGACAACCTGTTCGCCTTCGACGCTACCACCGCGCTGATTGACGATCACCAATACGCCTTGCTCGCCGATGCCTACCTGTTGGACCCTGACACCCGTGCCTTTGTGCAACAGCACAACCCCGATGCCCTGCGCGACATGACCGAGCGCATGCTCGAAGCCCAGCAACGTGGCTTGTGGCAGGCACCGGGGGCGTACCGCGAAGCCTTGGAAAACCTGTTGCTGGACATAGAAGAAGACAGCTGAGTGCTCGTTCCCGCGCTCCGCTGATCATGATCGTTCCCACGCTCTGCGTGGGAATGCAGCCCGTGACGCTCTGCGTCACAAGAACGGACGCCGAGCGTCCAGCTAAGCGTTCCCACGCGGGAGCGTTGGAACGAGCTATTAAGTAGAAGAAGACAGCTGATGACTGATACTCCCCATTTCCCGCTGTCCGCCGTGGTCGGCGCCGACGACTTGAAACTGGCACTGTGCCTGGCCGCCATCGACCCGAAGATCGGCGGCGTGCTGATCGAAGGGCCACGGGGCATGGCCAAGTCGACTCTGGCCCGTGGGCTGGCAGACCTGCTGGCCAGCGGGCAGTTTGTAACCTTGCCCCTGGGGGCGACCGAAGAGCGCCTGGTCGGCACCCTGGACCTGGACGCAGCACTGGGCGAAGGCCGCGCGCAATTCTCCCCCGGTGTGTTGGCCAAGGCTGACGGCGGGGTGTTGTACGTGGATGAAGTCAACCTGCTGGCCGACCACTTGGTGGACCTGCTGCTGGACGTAGCCGCCAGCGGCACCAACTTGATCGAACGCGACGGGATTTCCCATCGCCATGCGGCGCGCTTTGTACTGATCGGCACCATGAACCCGGAGGAGGGCGAGCTGCGCCCGCAGTTGCTCGACCGCTTCGGCTTCAACGTGGCCTTGAGCGGGCAGACTCTGCCCGCCGAGCGCGGGCAGATCATCCGGCGTCGCCTGGATTTCGACACTGACCCGGCTGCGTTCTGCGCGCAGTGGGCGCCAGCGCAAGCTGCCTTGCGCGAACGCTGCACCCTGGCACGGGCACGGCTAGACAGTATCGCCCTGGATGACCAGGCGTTGTCCCGCATCACCGAGCGCTGCTTTGCCGCAGGGGTCGACGGCCTGCGTGCCGACCTGGTCTGGTTGCGTGGCGCCCGTGCCCATGCGGCTTGGCGTGGCGCCGCTGCTATCGAGCAGGAAGATATCGACGCGGTGGCGGAGTTCGCCTTGCGCCATCGACGTCAGCAGCAAGCGCCGGCAGGCGCGCCGCCCCAGCCGAATGACGGGCCGTCGTCGTCACCTTCTGAAACCTCGCCCGGCCAAGGCCAGTGGGGCGATATGCCCGCCCCCGCCTTGCCCACGGGCGCACGCCGCGATGTACCCACCTGGCCAAAAAAGCCCTAGGCATCCGCCCCCGACCTGACGCGGGGGCGGATGCCCGGCCCCAGGCGGGGCGATTGAACACCGGCCGGCAGGGCAAGGCCCGCAGCGCACAGCGCGGGGCGATCAATTGGCCGGGCACGTTGCTGGGTGGGCGGCCGCAATGCCGTGAGGACCTGCTGTTCCACCTGCGCAGCCGGTCGGCTCCTGAACTGTGGTTGGTGATTGTCGATGCCTCGGCGTCCACGCGGCGCCATCGGGCACTGACCGATGCCAAGGGGCTGCTGGCCCAGCTGTTTGACGATGCTTATCGCCAACGGGCGCGCATGGCGTTATTGACGGCCAGCGGGCAATCGCCGAAGTGGCAGGTGCAAGGTTTGAAGGCGGCGAAAGGCTTGTCCGATTGGTTGGAGCAGTTGGGAGCGGGCGGCGGGACGCCGTTGCTGGCTGCGCTGACCGAGGCGGGGCATTGGTTGGCGGCGCGACGCAAGCGCTATCCCGCCGAGCAACAGAAGTTACTGGTGGTGACCGATGGGCGGCTAAAGGCGATGGGCGCGCTGCCGCGATTGGAGTGCCCAGGCATGTTGATTGACATCGAGCGTGGGCCGATCAGGTTGGGGCGGGCTGAGGAATTGGCGGTGGGGTTGCAGTTGGAGTATCAGCACATCGATAAGCTGTAGCGCCTGGGCTATCGCCATCGCAGGCAAGCCAGCTCCCACATGGAATCGGCGCTTCGGTCAATTCTATAGGAGCGAGCCAGCGGCGCGGTCAAACTGTGGGAGCTGGCTTGCCTGCGATGAGGCCCTCAAACACCCCACACCTATCAGCCTGTCCCCGGCACATTCGGCCAAAGATCGGCCACCAGAAACAACCGCTCGGCTTCCTCCCACTCCTCACCGTTCGGCACCATGCGCACCAGCAACTGCGCCGGGGCCATTGGGTCTAGCTCTGCCAGCCAGTCTTGCATCTGCACCTCACTCCACACTTCATCGGCCAGGTAATGCGCGGGCGCCAGCCAGGCATGGCGGGGCAGGGGTTGCCAGCGACCCTCTGGGCGGGTGCTGACAAAGTCTGTCCAGTCGCGCTGATGCAACCAGCGCCCACGCAGATGCTGCGGGTGTGCGCCTAGGGGGGAGAGCGCCGCGCCGGGCCAGGGGTAGAGCAGATAGCCACCGAGCCACAAGTGCGCATCGAACGCTTGGATATCCAGCGCCGCCAAGGCCTCGCGGCTTTCTGCCCGCGCGGAGATCGGCAGTTGATGCTCGGCCAGGTGCGCAAGTTTGCGGTCCAGCCGGTCATGGCAGCCAGGCCCCAGCCATTGGGCGGTGTCCTGGCCGTTGCCGTCCTGCGGGCCCAGGTAGAGTTTGATCGCCAGTTCCAGGTGGTGCACCCCATCGCGGTCGCGCAGCAGCATGTCCAGTTCGCCCAGCGTGTGCCCGGCACGGCGGATCGGCAGGTTGGCGGCCAGCAACTCCACACCCGGCGCCTGCTGCACCGCAAATTGCCACAAGCGCTCGTAGTACAGGCCCAGGCGCCGGGTACGTGACAGGCTCAGCCAATGCTGCAACGCGCTGCTGTCCTGGTCCAGATGGCGTAGCCAGGCTTCGAGTTGGTGAGGGGCTTGCACCCAGTCACTGCCCGCCAGCGGATGGCGCTGCGGCCAAGGCGTCTGCGCCAGCATCGGCGGCGCGAGCATCACCCACGCCAGGTCGCGCACCTCGGGGTGGCGCAGTTGGCGGGGCAGGGTGTGCAAGTCGGGGAATGGGGTCATGGTCCGAGCATAGCCTTTTCAGCGCGCAGAAGGTGCCTGAGAACCATTGTCATCAAGGCTTGGCGGCGACAAAGGATTTTGCCTGAGACGGCCTTTCGCCCATAATCGCTCTTTTTGCCTCACCCCAGATCCCGCAGGAGCCCCATGGAGCAATTTCGCAATATCGGCATTATCGGTCGCCTGGGCAGTACCCAGGTGTTGGACACCGTCCGCCGGCTGAAGAAGTTTCTGCTCGAGCGCCACCTGCATGTGATCCTCGAAGACACCATCGCTGAAATCCTCCCTGGCCACGGCCTGCAAACCTCGTCACGCAAGATGCTCGGCGAGGTGTGCGACATGGTCATCGTGGTCGGTGGCGATGGCAGCCTGCTCGGCGCTGCCCGGGCACTGGCGCGGCATAACGTGCCGGTGCTGGGCATCAACCGTGGCAGCCTGGGCTTTCTGACCGATATACGCCCCGATGAGCTGGAAGTCGAAGTGGCCAAGGTGCTCGACGGCCATTACCTGGTGGAGAACCGCTTCCTGCTGCAGGCCGAAGTGCGCCGCCATGGCGAGGCGATCGGCCAGGGCGATGCCCTCAACGATGTGGTGCTGCACCCGGGCAAATCCACGCGGATGATTGAGTTCGAACTGTATATCGACGGCCAGTTCGTGTGCAGCCAGAAGGCTGACGGCCTGATCGTCGCCACGCCTACCGGCTCAACCGCGTATGCGCTGTCGGCGGGAGGCCCGATCATGCATCCCAAGCTCGATGCCATTGTGATCGTGCCGATGTACCCCCATATGTTGTCCAGTCGGCCAATTGTGGTCGATGGCAACAGTGAGCTGAAAATCGTGGTGTCCAAAGACATGCAAATCTACCCGCAAGTCTCCTGCGACGGGCAGAACCATTTCACCTGCGCCCCCGGTGACACCATCACCGTGAGCAAGAAGGCACAGAAGTTGCGCTTGATCCACCCGCTGGATCACAACTACTACGAAGTGTGCCGCACCAAGTTGGGCTGGGGCAGCCGCTTGGGAGGTGGAGGCGACTGATGCTCGATCCCGCGCGTAGCTACGACCTGATTGGTGACGTGCACGGTTGCGCTCATACCCTTGAGCACTTGCTCGACCAATTGGGTTACCACAAGCAGGGCGGCACTTGGCGCCATCCGTCACGCATGGCTGTGTTCCTGGGCGATATCATCGACCGTGGCCCACGCATCCGTGAGGCGCTGCATATCGTCCACGATATGACCGAGGCCGGCCAGGCGCTGTGCATCATGGGTAACCACGAGTTCAATGCGCTGGGCTGGACCACGCCGGCCCCGCCGGGCAGTGGCAAGCAGTTCGTGCGTGAGCACAACCCGCGCCACGCCCGCTTGATCCAAGAGACCCTGACCCAGTTCGAACACCACCCGGCCGACTGGCACGACTTCCTCGGCTGGTTCTACGACATGCCGCTGTTTGTCGACGCCGGGCGTTTTCGCGTAGTGCACGCGTGCTGGGATGACAGTTTTATCCAGCCGCTGCGCGCCACCTTCCCGGACGGCTGCATCGACCAACACTTCCTGCAAGCCGCCGCCGTACCGGGCAGTTTCGCCTGCAATGCATTCGATCGCCTGTTGCGCGGCACCGATATGCGCCTGCCCGATGGGCTCACCCTGACCGGTGGCGATGGCCTGACGCGTTCGTTCTTTCGCACCAAGTTCTGGGAAGACGACCCCAAGACCTACGGCGACATCGTGTTCCAGCCCGACGCCTTGCCGGAGCCGGTGGCACGCACGCCGTTGTCGTCCACACAAAAGAATTCTTTGCTGCGCTATGGCGTCGATGAACCGCTGTTGTTCGTCGGCCACTACTGGCGCAGCGGCAAACCCGCGCCGATCCGCCCGAACCTGGCCTGCCTGGACTACAGCGCGGTGCTGTACGGCAAGCTGGTGGCGTATCGACTGGACCAGGAAACCCAGCTGGATCCGCGTAAATTCGTATGGGTCGACGTTGAGCGACCAGAGGCCATTCCATGAGTACCGTAGCTGTATTGCGCTTGCCCCTGAGCGTTGACCTGGGTGGTTTCGTCAAGTTGCTGCACCGCATGCAGGTGCCGCACCGCGTCAGCGAGGAGGCCGGTGAACAGGTGCTGTGGGTGCCCGAGGCCATCAGCGACGATGTGCGCGTGTTGTATCAACGCTTCCCCGCTGGCGACCCCGACCAGCAACTGGATATTCCCGAGCAGGCGCCGGTTGCGCGGCCAGGCTTTGTCCAGCAGGTGCGCCACAGCCCAGTCACCGCACTGGTGCTGTTGGCCAGCCTGATTGTGGGTGCGGTGACCCTGCTGGGTGAAAACCTGCAAGCCATGGCCTGGCTGACCTTCCTGCCGTTCCGGGTGCTGGGCGAGTACATCCAGTTCACACCGTTGGCCGACACGCTGGCCTCGGGGCAGTGGTGGCGCCTGGTCACGCCGATGCTCATCCACTTCGGCATCCTGCATCTGGCCATGAACGGCATGTGGTACTGGGAGCTGGGTCGGCGCATTGAAGCGCGCCAGGGCAGCATCAACCTGCTGGGCCTGACCCTGTTGTTCAGCCTGGTCTCCAACTACGCGCAATACGCCTACGGTGGCCCCGGCTTGTTTGGCGGTTTGTCCGGCGTGTTGTACGGCCTGCTCGGGCACTGCTGGATCTTTCAGTTATTGTCGCCCAACCCGGCCTATCGCCTGCCCCGTGGGGTGCTGGTGATGATGCTGGTGTGGTTGCTGCTCTGCCTGTCGGGGCTGGTCTCGATGATCGGTTTCGGCGAAATCGCCAACGCGGCCCATGTGGGCGGGTTGGTCATCGGTTGCTTGACGGGTTTGCTCGGCGGTTTGTACAACCGTCGCAAAGCGTCTCTTTGATAAGGAAGAGCCTTATGTCCTCTTTTGCTGAAATGATCGAAAACATCACCCCGGACATCTACGAGAGCCTCAAGCTCGCGGTAGAGATTGGTAAATGGTCCGATGGCCGCAAGCTCACCGCCGAGCAGCGCGAATTGTCGTTGCAAGCGATGATCGCCTGGGAGATCCAGAACCTGCCCGAAGAACAGCGCACCGGTTATATGGGCCCGCAGGAGTGCGCGTCCAAATCCGCGCCAGTACCGAATATCCTGTTCAAGTCGGATGCGATCCATTGATTGAAATTGGTCGCGGTGCAGTCAGCAAAATGTCGGCGCAACTCGGTGAGCCGACCGTTCAATACGCCTTTCGCCTGGGCGACACCGAGGTGCCGGTCAATCCGTTGATCGGCACCCATGTACGCCTGGAATACCTGGGCGCGATTCATTGCAGCCATTGCGGGCGCAAGACCAAGACCAGCTTCAGCCAGGGCTACTGCTACCCCTGCATGACCAAGCTGGCCCAGTGTGACCTGTGCATCATGAGCCCCGAGCGTTGCCATTACGACGCCGGTACCTGCCGCGATCCGGGCTGGGGCGAGACATTCTGCATGACCGACCACGTGGTGTACCTGGCCAACTCGTCGGGCATCAAGGTCGGCATTACGCGTGCTACGCAGTTGCCCACCCGTTGGCTGGACCAGGGCGCCAGCCAGGCGCTGCCGATCATGCGCGTGGCGACACGCCAGCAATCGGGCTTCGTCGAAGACCTGTTCCGCAGCCAGGTGGCCGACAAGACCAACTGGCGCGCCTTGCTCAAGGGCGACGCGCAAGCGGTGGACCTCAAGCAGGTGCGTGATGAGCTGTTCGCCTCTTGCGCCGAGGGCTTGCTGGGTTTGCAGGAACGCTTTGGCCTGCAAGCCATCCAAACCATTGCCGACATCGAGCCGATTGAAATCCGCTACCCGGTCGAGCAGTATCCGACCAAGATCGTCAGCTTCAACCTGGACAAGAACCCGATTGCCGAAGGCACGCTGCTGGGGATCAAGGGCCAATACCTGATCTTCGACACCGGCGTCATCAACATTCGTAAATACACGGCCTATCAGCTCGCCGTGCATCAGTAGAAGGATCCCCAGCATGCGCACCGAACAACCGAAGATGATTTACCTTAAGGACTATCAGGCGCCGGACTACCTGATCGACGAGACGCACCTGACCTTCGAGTTGTTCGAGGACCACAGCCTGGTCCACGCGCAGCTGGTGATGCGCCGCAACCCCGAGCGCGGCGCCGGTTTGCCGCCATTGGTGCTCGATGGCCAGCAACTTGAGCTGTTGAGTGTCAACCTGGCCGACCAGCCGTTGACGGACGCTGACTACCAGCTGACCGACAGCCACCTGACCGTGCAGCCCAAGAGTGAGACCTTCACCCTCGACTCCACCGTCAAGATCCACCCGGAAACCAACACCGCCCTGGAAGGTTTGTACAAATCCAGCGGTATGTTCTGCACCCAGTGCGAGGCCGAAGGTTTCCGCAAGATCACCTATTACCTCGACCGCCCGGACGTGATGAGTGTGTTCACCACCACGGTGATCGCCGAGCAACACAGCTACCCGGTGCTGTTGTCCAACGGCAATCCGATTGCCAGCGGCCCTGGCGAAGACGGCCGGCATTGGGCGACCTGGGAAGATCCGTTCAAGAAGCCGGCGTACCTGTTTGCGCTGGTGGCCGGTGACCTGTGGTGCGTCGAAGACAGCTTCACCACCATGACCAACCGCGAAGTCGCGTTGCGCATCTACGTCGAGCCGGAAAATATCGACAAGTGCCAGCACGCCATGACCAGCCTGAAAAAATCCATGCGCTGGGACGAAGAAACCTATGGTCGCGAGTACGACCTCGACATCTTTATGATCGTGGCGGTCAACGATTTCAACATGGGCGCCATGGAGAACAAGGGCCTTAACATCTTCAACTCCAGCGCCGTGCTGGCCCGCGCCGAAACCGCTACAGACGCCGCTCACCAGCGCGTTGAAGCCATCGTCGCCCACGAATACTTCCATAACTGGTCGGGCAACCGCGTGACCTGCCGCGACTGGTTCCAACTGTCGCTCAAGGAAGGCTTCACCGTGTTCCGTGACTCGGGCTTCTCTGCCGACATGAACTCGGCCACGGTCAAACGCATCCAGGACGTGGCGTACCTGCGTACCCACCAGTTCGCTGAAGATGCCGGCCCCATGGCCCACGCCGTGCGCCCGGACAGCTTTATCGAGATCTCCAACTTCTACACCCTGACCGTGTATGAAAAGGGCTCGGAAGTGGTCGGCATGATCCACACCTTGCTCGGTGCCGAGGGCTTTCGCAAAGGCAGCGACCTGTATTTCGAACGCCATGACGGCCAGGCCGTGACCTGCGACGACTTCATCAAGGCCATGGAAGACGCCAATGGCGCCGACCTCAGCCAGTTCAAGCGCTGGTACAGTCAGGCCGGTACCCCGCGCCTGGCGGTAAGCGAGGCTTACGATGCGGCGGCCAAGACCTACAGCCTGACCTTCCGCCAGAGCTGCCCGCCGACTCCGGACAAGGTCGAGAAATTGCCCTTTGTGATCCCGGTGGAGCTGGGCTTGCTGGACGGGCAGGGCGCCGGCATTGCCTTGCGCCTGGCCGGTGAAGCGACAGCGGGCGACACTTCGCGGGTAGTCTCGGTGACCGAAGCGGAGCAGACGTTTACCTTCGTCGACATCGCTGAAAAACCCTTGCCTTCGTTGCTGCGTGGTTTCTCGGCGCCGGTGAAGCTCAGCTTCCCCTACAGCCGCGATCAACTGATGTTCCTGATGCAGCACGACAGCGACGGTTTCAACCGCTGGGATGCTGGCCAGCAGTTGGCGGTGCAGGTATTGCAGGAACTGATCGGCCAGCACCAGGCAGGCCAGCCGCTGAAGCTTGATCAGCGCTTGATCGACGCGCTGCGCACGGTGTTGAGCGATGAAAGACTGGACCAGGCCATGGTCGCCGAAATGCTCTCGCTGCCGAGTGAAGCCTACCTCACGGAAATCAGCGAAGTGGCGGATGTGGATGCCATCCACGCTGCCCGCGAATTTGCCCGCAAGCAACTGGCCGACAACCTGTTCGAAGGCTTGTGGCTGCGCTACCAGGCCAACCGCGAGCTGTCCAAGCAAACGCCTTACGTGGCAGAAGCCGAGCACTTCGCCCGCCGTGCGCTGCAGAACATCGCGCTGTCTTACTTGATGCTCAGCGGCAAGCCAGAAGTGTTGGCGGCCACCCTGGATCAGTTCGACACCAGCGATAACATGACCGAACGCCTGACGGCGTTGGCGGTGTTGGTGAACTCGCCGTTCGAAGCAGAGAAAGCCCAGGCCTTGGCGGTGTTTGCCGAAAACTTCAAGGACAACCCGCTGGTCATGGACCAATGGTTCAGCGTACAGGCCGGCAGCACCTTGCCGGGCGGGCTGGCACGGGTCAAGGCGTTGATGGAGCACCCGGCGTTCACCATCAAGAACCCCAACAAGGTGCGCGCGCTGGTGGGCGCATTTGCCGGGCAGAACCTGATCAACTTCCATGCGGCGGATGGCTCGGGCTACCGTTTCCTGACGGACCTGGTGATCCAGCTCAATACGTTGAACCCGCAGATCGCCTCGCGCCAACTGGCGCCGCTGACACGCTGGCGTAAATACGACAGCGCACGGCAGGCGCTGATGAAAGCGGAGCTGGAGCGCATCCTGGGTGCGGGTGAGCTGTCCAGCGATGTGTTTGAGGTGGTCAGCAAGAGCCTGGCGTAAACCTCATTGCTTTATGTAGGAGCGAGCTTGCTCGCGAGGAACTCACAGGCGCCGCGTTCATTCAGGAAGCACGCGTCATCGTTGACGTTTTTCGCGAGCAAGCTCGCTCCTACAGGCGGCAGGATTGATCCCTGGCACTAGGCCGATTCATAGCTGCGGCGCGTGCGCTCTATCTCTTCGACCAACCGGTCAATGCCCGCCAACCGTGCTCGGTTGTCATGATCCCAAGGATGAAAGCCCGGCTTGAAATAATGCAGCCACGGCCGGAACATCCGTGGAAACACCCCCTTGGGCCCATACAAGAACTTCACCATGCGCCACAAGCCCTTCAGCGTGCCGCCCGAAGTGCGGTCGGCAATCAACAGGCGCACGTGAAAATCCAGCACCACCACCCAGAACAGCACGCTGGTGGTCAGCATGGTCCCCGTGCGCAGCAGGTAACGTGCAGGCCCTGGTTTGATCACCCTGTTCCACACATCGAACGCCACGGCTTTGTGTTCGGTTTCTTCCAGGGCGTGCCAGTACCACATCTGCTGGTAACCCTTGAGTGAGTCGCCAAAGCGCGACGGGTCGCTCAGCAGGATTTCGGCGAGCATGGCGGTGTAGTGTTCCAGGGCGATGGTCACCGCCAGGTTGAACGACGGCGGCAGGTGTTTTTTCTGCAGGTCGAGGAAGAACTTCAAGCGTCGGTCAAGGGTGTGCGCCGGCAGGCCGGCCGCTTGCAGCAAGTCGTTATACGCCACGTGTTCACGGCTGTGCATGGCCTCCTGGCCGATAAACCCCTGGATCTCTTTTTTCAGTTCGGCATCATCGATCTGCCCACGGTAGTGGCGCACGCTGTCCATGAAGAACAGCTCGCCCTGGGGAAACAGCAACGACAGGGCATTGAAGAAATGGCTGACCACAGGCCCTTGTTCGTGCCAGTTCTTGATGCGCTCGGCAGGCAAGGCAAAACGGATATCGCGACGGATCGGCAGCATGGTGCGTTCTCCTGTTCAGAGTCGAGGCTCGTCGTTGGTTTCAAACACCGGCGTGCGCGGCTTGGGCGCCATGCGCTTGCTGGCGAACACCACCAGAGCCTGATAGGCCGCCGGCAGGCAACGGGCGAGCAGGTCGAGGAAATAGGCATCGCGGCCAATCAGCACGCGACGCTTGTTTTTGCGTACGCCTTGCAGGATCACTTTGGCGGCCTGGTCAGCGTCGGTGATGAAGAGTTTTTCGAAATCGGCGCGGGCTTGTTGCTCGCTGTGGATGAGAAAGCCGGTCATGTTCGCGTCGATGCGGCTGCTGCGGCAGATGTCGGTACGAATGCCACCGGGGTGTACACAGGTGGCCGACACGCCGCAGCGTTGCAGGTCGAGTTCCTGGCGCAAGGCTTCGGTGAAGCCGCGTACCGCGAACTTTGTAGCGTTGTAGCCGCTCATGCCGGGCTGGGCGAACAGGCCGAACACGCTGGACGTATTGATGATATGCCCGTCGCCGCTGGCCTTGAGGTACGGCAGGAATGCCTTGGTGCCATGCACCACTCCCCAGAAGTTGATGCCGACGATCCATTCCAGGTCGGCGTAATCCACGCCTTCGACGGTGCTCGACAGCGCCACCCCGGCATTATTGAAGACCAGGTTGACCTTGCCGTGCTCGGCCGCGCAGCGTGCTGCCCAATCGTGCATGGCCTGGCGGTCGGACACGTCCAGCACTTGGGTGGTGACAGTGACGGGCGACAAGGTCGAGGTGCGGATCAGCGCCAGGGTCTGTTCCAGGCCCTGGCTGTTTTTGTCTGCCAGCGCCAGGTGACACCCTTCCCGCGCCAGCGCCAGGGCCAGTGCGCGGCCCATGCCGGAAGCCGCGCCGGTGATCGCCGCGACGCGGCCGTTGAATGACTTCATGACAGGCTGCCTTCTGTGGTGGAGTGGGGCGTTGCAACCGCTCGCGGCAGGGCGGGCGCCGGCGCCTGGCTGACGCTGTAGTCCTTGAGGGCAAAATGCCGGGTGACCTGTTTGAAGCGCCAGGTCGAGCCGGGCCACAGCGTGGTGTTCTTGCCGGTGCGCGGGTCGAGGTACCAGCTCTGGCAGCCGCCGGTGTTCCAGATGGTGCGCTTGAGCTTGTCCTGCAACTGCTGGTTGTAGGCGTGCTCCACGGCGGGCTTGACCTCTACCGTGGTAAGGCGCTGGCGCTGCATGTGTTTCAGGGCGTCGAGGATGTACGCGACCTGGGCCTCGATCATCAGGATCATCGAGTTATGCCCCAGGCCGGTGTTGGGGCCCACGATCAGAAACAGGTTCGGGTAGCCCGACACAGTGGTGCCTTTGTAGGCATGGGCGCCATCGCGCCAGGCGTCCATCAGGTCGATGCCGTCACGGCCGATGATGCAGCCACGGGGCAACGGGTCGCTGGCCTGGAAACCCGTGCCGAAGATCAGGCAATCGGCGGGGTGCTTGATACCGTCGGCGGTAATCACGCCGTCGGCTTCGATGCGCAGTACGCTGTCGGTGACCACCTCGACATTGCTGCGCGAGAGTGCCGGGTAGTAGTCGTTGGAGATCAACACCCGCTTGCAGCCGATGGTGTAGTCCGGCGTCAGGGTTTTGCGCAGGGAAGGGCGGGCCACTTGTTTGCGCAGATGACGCAGGGCGATTTTCTGCACCATTTTCATCAGGCGTGGATGCAGGGCAAAGCCCACCACACGGCCTTCCAGCGCCCAGTAAAGCGCAGCGCGCACCAGCCTTTGGGTGAGCGGTACATGCTTGAACAACCAGCGTTCGAACGCTGAAATCGGCCGATCAGGCTTGGGCATGATCCACGGCGGTGTGCGCTGGAACAGGTCCAGGTGCGCTACCTGTGGTGCGATCTGCGGCACGAACTGGATGGCGCTGGCACCGGTGCCGATCACCGCCACGCGCTTGCCCTTCAAGGAGTACTCGTGATCCCACTGCTGGGAGTGGAAGCGCTTGCCCTTGAAACTGTCCAGCCCTGGGATATCCGGCATTGCCGGGCGCGACAAGCCCCCCATTCCCGACACCAGCACCCGTGCGCTGACCTGGCGGCCGTCGCTGAAGGTCAGCTGCCAGCGCTGCTGCTGTTCATCAAACACCGCACGTTGCAGGCCCATGCCAAAGCGCAGGTAGGGCGCCAGTTCGAAGCGCCTGGCGCAGTCTTCCAGATAGGCGCGGATCTCGGGTTGCGCCGCAAACTGTCGCGTCCAGTTCGGGTTGGGCGCAAAGGAAAACGAATACACATGGGACTGCACGTCGCAGGCGCAACCTGGGTAGTGGTTGTCGCGCCACGTGCCGCCGAGGGTCTGGGCCTGTTCGGCAATAAAGAAGTCGGTGAGCCCGGCTTCCTTGAGTTTGATCGCCATGCACAGGCCCGCGAACCCGGAGCCAATGATGGCGATGTCAATTGAGTCGCTGGGGGCATTCATAGGGCTGCCTCATCAATAAAGCGTGTGGGCATCGGATGTGCTCCTGTTTTTGTTTTGTCTTTTAGATAGAACACCATTGCAAAGGAAAATTGAATTATTTATTTTAAAAAAGATTTTAAATAATCTACCTGAAAAATTCGCCTACGCTAGGGCCTTGTTGCGCATGAGCGATTTGTCCGACGGACGAACGTGGTATGCATGAAGTGTAGGTCCAGGGTGTGGACGATGGCTGGGGCCAGATCAATTCCGGTCGGGTCGCCAGCAGCAGGGAAGCAGAGGACCGAGCTATGGCTGTCGAATGGGTTGTCGCTGCGGGAGTGCTGGCAGGCGCCAGTGCTGCGTTGTGGGGCTTGAGTGCCTGGATGACGCGGCGCATTGAAGCGACTGTGCCGATCAACGGGCGCTTCGTCGAGGTGGATGGCGAGCGCTTTCATTATGTCGAAGAGGGCAAGGGCCCGCCGCTGGTGATGATTCACGGGCTGATGGGCAGTAGTCGCAACCTGACCTATGCCTTGTCCGGTCAGTTGCGTGAGCATTTTCGGGTCATCAGCCTCGACCGGCCGGGCTCAGGCTATTCCACCCGGCACAGCGGCACGCCGGCAGACTTGCCGGCCCAGGCGCGACAAATCGCGGCCTTCATCAATACGCTGGATCTGGGTAAACCGCTGATACTGGGGCACTCCCTGGGCGGAGCGATTGCCCTGGCGCTGGCCCTCGACCATCCCCATGCCGTATCCGGGCTGGTGCTGGTTGCGCCCTTGACTCACCCCCAACGCATGCTGCCGCTGGTGTTCCTGTCTCTGGCCGTGCGCCCGGCCTGGCTGCGGCGCTGGGTAGCGCACACCTTGACCCTGCCCATCGGCCTGCTGACCAAAGACTCGGTGGTGAAGGGCGTATTTGCCCCCGATCCTGCGCCGCCGGACTTCGCCACCCGTGGCGGCGGTTTGCTGGGCATGCGACCCGACAATTTCTACGCGGCGTCCACCGAGATCAACCGGGCCAACGACCATCTGCCGGAGATGGTCAAGCGCTACTCCCGATTGACCCTGCCCATCGGCCTGATCTACGGGGCGCAGGACAAGGTGCTCGACTTCCAGAAACACGGCCAGGCCCTGGCCAGCAAGGTGCCAGGGCTGAAAATGCAGGTGATTGAAGGCCGTGGGCATATGTTGCCGATCACCGCCACCGAGCGCGTGGCGGCGCTGGTGGAGCAGGTGGCCAAGCGGGCTCGACCCGGCGAGAGCGTCCGGCCGATAAACCCACCTGTCGCCCTGGCGAGCCAGTAACAGCGCCACCTGACTGCGGCGCCTGGCGTTGACGCCTGCCCCTGAGTACCTGACCAAACGGCTGAAAAGAGACTGCTCGGTCACGGAAAAAAGGGCTGGAGAAACTAGTTGACGACCTAACGATTCCGCGCTATTTATTTAAAAAAATTATTTCAATGTGTAATTTGAAATTATTTTTGAAATGCCTAAGAGCGAATAAAATAATGAAAAAAACGCCTTTTATCGCATGGTTGATTTCCAGGAGCAGTCAACGCTCCGTATATCTGTCGTCTGCCTCGTTGCCCACCGAATGCGTTCGGAGGCTGCCATGAACCAGACTCTGGCAGCCCCGCATGTCTGGGCCGACGGCAAACGCCACCTGTGGTGGCTCGGCATCATGCCGCTGGCGACGCCCTTGCTCTCCGGCGCCCTTGCCATCACCACAGGCGTGCAACAACTGTGGTGGGTGGGCGTGCTGGTGATCTTCGGCTTGATCCCGCTGATTGACGGCCTGCTCGGCGAAGACGTCAGCAACCCGCCCGAATCTGCGGTCAGCCACCTTGAATCCCAACGCTACTACCGCTGGATCGTCTACACCGGCGTGCTGTTTGTGATTGCCTCGGTGGTCATCACCGGTTGGCTCGCTGCGGGCGGTATAGACTGGATCATCAACGGCGGCCTGTTGCACGCCACGGCCACCCTGGAACCCTCGAACTGGCTGGCCAGGACCGCCGCGTTCATCACCGCCCGCACTGAACTTCACGGTGCAGTCAGCTGGTTGACTTATGTGGGCATGGCCATGTCCACCGGTGCCGCCACCGGTATTGCTATCAATACCGCCCATGAACTAGGGCACAAACCCAAACCCCTGGAAGTGTTCCTGGCCAAGGTCACCCTGGCGCCGACCTTCTACGGCCACTTCTACACCGAACATAACCGTGGCCATCACGTACGGGTCGCCACTCCGGAAGACCCCGCCAGCTCGCGCCTCGGTGAAAGTTTCTGGGCATTCCTGCCGCGTTCGGTGTGGTTCAGCGCTGTGTCGGCCTGGAACCTGGAGCGCGAACGCCTGCGCAAACTCGGCCTGCCGGCCCTGCACTGGAAGAACGCGGTGCTCAGCGCCTGGATGTATAGCGTGGTGTTGTGGGGCGCAATGATTGCCTGGCTGGGGGCGGCGGTAATTCCGTTCCTGATTATCCAGGGCATCTACGGGTTCTCGTTGCTGGAAGTGGTGAACTACGTCGAGCATTACGGCCTCAAGCGTCAGAAGTTGCCCAATGGCCGTTATGAACGCTGCTCACCGCGTCACTCGTGGAACAGTAATCGAATTGTCACCAATATCTTTCTGTTCCAGTTGCAGCGCCACTCCGATCACCATGCCAACCCCACGCGTAGTTATCAGTCGCTGCGT
The DNA here is from genome assembly GCF_024519715.1 of Pseudomonas sp. Pse35. Lineage (NCBI taxonomy): Bacteria > Pseudomonadati > Pseudomonadota > Gammaproteobacteria > Pseudomonadales > Pseudomonadaceae > Pseudomonas > Pseudomonas sp. Pse35. The sequence continues at coordinate 115,080 of NZ_JALJRP010000014.1, forward strand.
CACTTTGATGAATCACCGCAACTTCCGTATGGCTACGCCAGCATGATTGTCTGGGCTTATGTGCCGTACTTGTGGCGGCGTCGCATGGACCATCGTGTACTGAATCACTATGCCGGCGATATCAACCTGACCAATCTTCAGCCGTCAAAGCGCTTGAAGTACCTGGAGAAGTACAGCGGCACTGCCAAGCCGTTTTGAGATGAAGTAAGCCTTCAGGGTGTACTCGGGATCTGTGTATCGCGCAGGTCCCTGTCGCCCGGCGTTTTGAGTGCAAGCACCTGGTTTGACCCTACAACAATAATTTCAAGGGAAGGACGTACACCATGCAAAGTTCTGCCAAGTTCACCGCCCACATCCTGTTGGCGGCCATGGGCCTGATTGCTTACCACCAGGCCCAGGCTGCGCGTATCGAACCCGCTGGCAGTGCCTTCACCGCCCAAGGACCTATCAGCTTTTCCAAAGGCAAGCTCATCAGTGCCGACTGCACCATCAAGGTAGCCGGCAAGGTTACAGCCGATGGTTCATCGGTGAATGTCGACAAAGTCGAGTTCGACGGTGGCCTCAAGTGCAGTCGTGTCGAAGCCATCAACTTGCCCTGGGTGTTAATCGCCAAAGATACAAAAAGCGGCTCCATGTCGAAGATCAGCGTGGACGTGCATGCCTTTGGCCTGGGCGGCAAGTGTGGGCCGTCGACGGCCGACGGGACTTGGGATAACGCCACCGGCAAGTTGGAAGCCGTTGATGTTGCGATTGGCGAAGACTGCAAGATCAAGACGGTGTCGATCAAGATGCCGCCCAACTTCAAAGTTGTCGAATAATACGTTCCGACAGTTGTAGCGGTAAATGCATTGAAATTTGGCTGGAAAGGGAAGTTCTGCAGTTTCACCGTGACCTCTCGATCATGGCCATTACCCCCTGGCGAAATGAATCGCCATAACATGTGAGGAAAAACAATGAAAAGCTTGAAAACCCTCGTTTGTGCAACCTCGTTTGCTCTGTGCTTTGGTGCCGCCTCCATGGCGAGCGCGGCTTCCGTTTCTCCAGACGGTCCGTTCTCGACTAATGCCGGTACCATCGTGGTGAAGTCGCCCTCATCCTTTGGTGCGGCAGTGACTTGCGGCATTACCTTTACCGGCAACGTTAGCGGTGGCGTGGCTTCTATCAACGGTGCTTCCTTGACCGGCGGCGGCCTATGCGCACTGCCCACGCTGACTAACCTGCCTTGGGTTCTTACCGCTGCGACGGGCACCACCGGCACCGTGACCAACGTAGGCTACAAAATCTCCTCGATTCCGGCCACTAACTGCGGCCCTACCACCATTGCCGTGGCTTGGACTCCTGGTACCAAAACACTTTCGGCTACCAATCAGTCGCTGACCGGCAACTGCACTGTCGTATCGCTGAATGTTGTTGCCCCGACGCTGACGGTTAACCCGTAAGCATGTGACTCCAGAGGGCTGATCACCCGTTGAAAGGCCGATGCCTCATGCGAGGCATCGGTTGGGCAGGGTACTTACGGTCTGCCTACGGCCACACGACCCACCGGCAGGGGCCGGGCGAAATAATAATAAGGAGCAGCGCATGAATAATAAGAAACAACACGCTCACACGTTACTGGGGTTGGCGCTGTTGGGAGGCTTGATGACCACAGGAAATGTGCAGGCGGGCGGCTTCTCCACGCCAACCTACGGTGCGCCTGGCTGGGGGCGCGCGTTTGGTGGCGGTTCATTGTTCAAGAACGACCCCAGTGCCGCGTACAACAACCCGGCGGCCATGGCGTTCATCGATTCAACCATCGTGCAGCAGACCGTCGATTACGCCCGGATCAAGATCAAATATTCTGGCCAGGCGTATGACCATAACGGTAACCCGGTGACCAATACGCCGGTGCTGGATGATCAGGGCAACCTGGGCGATCCGACGCTGAATACGAATAATGGCGGCCAGGGTGGTTTCACCGCATGGCTACCTACTGGCTTTATGGTCATGCCCATCGGCGACCGTTTTGCTTTTGGCCTGAGCCAAGTCGTACCGCAAGGCATGAAAAGTACGTGGAACGAAAACTCTAAGCTGCGAGATTTCGCCGTTGACACCAAGATCGAGACCATTGGCCTGACAGGCTCCTTGTCATTCAAGGTCAATGATGAGTTTTCCGTCGGTGCCGGTGCCATCGTTCAACGTAGCCAAGGGAACGTCAGCCAGAACGTTGACCTGCTGGCTGCCGCGGATGTCTCTCCCGGTCTGGGAGGCACCGGTTTTCCGACCGGCGTCGGGCATTCCTTGATACGCGTGAAAGTCGACAATATCTCAGTGGGCTGGTTTGGCGGCGTGGTTTGGAAGCCGACAGCGCAAGACACGCTGGGCGTGAATTATCACGCCAAGATCAAAAACAAGATGACGGGCAAGTACGACGTTTATACAGACGCGATTGGCCGTAACGCGATGACCAACCCGATTGGTCCGAACGGCGAAACGCTGGTTGAAATGGCCTACCCTGGTCTCAAACTGTTCCCGGATGGCGCGCATGCCAGTGCTCAATTGGATATCCCGGCGACGGCGGCGATTGACTGGGTCCACCAGTTCAATGAGCGCTGGACGCTGGGCGTGAGTGCCCAGTGGACAGAGTGGTCCTCGTTCAAGGACCTCACGCTCAAGTCACAAGGCTCGACCATCGTTGCCATACCCTACAACTACAAGAACGCGTGGATGACTTCTATCGGCGGCGACTACAAAGCGACCGACGAACTCACCCTCCGTGCCGGCGTGGCTTACGACCAGACACCGACCCGAAACTCCACCCGTGACCCTCGGATCCCCGACGGGGATCGCTACTTCCTTGCGTTTGGTGCAGGTTATGACATCAAGGCGGTACCAGGCCTGTCGGTGGATGCCGCCTACTCGCACCAATTCGTCCAGAAGGTCAATCTGAAGACCAAGAACGTTGACCGCCTTGGAGGCGCGCAGCTGGACGGCAAAGCTGAATCCTCAGGTGACGTGGTCAGCCTGTCGGCGACTTATAAGTTCTGAAGCGCGTGCAAGGCAGGGCACTCAGCGCATCTGGAGGCCTTGCCATGGCTTTCGTTTTCGGCGACGTACGTTGATTCCTTCTTTCGTCAGGCTGACCCGGTCAGCCTATTTTTTCGGCAAGGAATTAAATAAATATTTCAAAACAAAATTTGAATTAATGATTTGAAGTTTGTAGTGTGGTTTCACGTCCTGAATCAAGTAGAGGTCTCCCCCATGCTTATCTGGTTATTGGTGGGTATCGCAGCAGCGATTGCCCTGGCTTACCGACAAGCCGCCGCCGCCCTGTGGCTAAGCGCCGGCATCCTTTGGCTGGCGGTTGGTTACCTGTTCAACGCGGTGGCCGGCCTGGGCCTTACTGTCGCGGCTTTGCTGGTGGTGCTGCCCGCCTTGGTGCTGGCAATCAAACCCCTGCGCCGCAAGCTGCTGACCACCAAGGCTCTGGGCCTGTTTCGCACGATCATGCCGGCGATGTCCGATACCGAACGTGCGGCGATAGAGTCCGGCACCGTGTGGTGGGATGCCGAGCTGTTCAGCGGCAAGCCCGACTGGCAGCGCCTGCTGCAAGCCGCGCCGGCCAGCCTGAGCGCGGAGGAGCAAGCCTTCCTCGACAACGAAGTCGAAACCCTGTGCGACATCGCCAACGACTGGGAAACCACGCAGGTCTGGCAGGACATGTCCCCAGAGGGCTGGCAGTACACCAAGGATGCCGGGTTCCTCGGCATGATCATTCCCAAGCAGTACGGCGGCAAAGGCTTCTCCCACTACGCCCATTCCCAGGTGGTGATGAAGCTGTCGACACGCTGCTCGGCGGCAGCGATTTCGGTGATGGTCCCCAATTCCCTGGGCCCGGCCGAGCTGCTGCTGCATTACGGCACCGACGCCCAGCGCAACTACTACCTGCCGCGCCTGGCACGCGGTGACGACATTCCGTGTTTCGCCCTGACCAGCCCGTATGCCGGCTCGGATGCAGGCGCGATCCCCGACCTGGGCATTGTCTGCAAAGGCATGCATGAGGGCGAGCAAGTACTGGGTTTCAAAGTGACCTGGGACAAGCGTTACATCACCCTCGGCCCGATTGCCACGGTGCTGGGCCTGGCGTTCCGTGCCGAAGACCCGCAGGGCCTGCTTGGCGCGCCAGGTTCCCTGGGCATTACCTGTGCGTTGATCCCCACCTCCCATCCAGGGGTGAACAGCGGCCGGCGTCACTGGCCGTTGAATGCGGTATTCCAGAATGGTCCTACCACCGGCAAGGATGTGTTCATTCCCTTGGAGTGGGTGATCGGTGGCCGCGAACAAATCGGCAACGGCTGGCGCATGTTGATGGAATGCCTGGCGGCAGGTCGGGCGATTTCCCTGCCTTCGGCCAACGTCGGCCTGGGTAAAGTGGCGGTGCGCGGTACCACAGCCTATGCGGCGATGCGCAAGCAATTCGGCCTGCCCATCGGCAAGTTCGAAGGTGTACAGGCGCCGCTGGCGCGCATGGCCGGGCATCTGTATGCCTGTGATGCGGTGCGCAAGGTGTCGGTGGCATCCCTGGACGCCGGCGAGAAACCGTCGGTGATCTCGGCCATTGCCAAGTACCACGTCACAGAGCGGGCGCGCATCATCGTCAACGAGGGCATGGACATCGTCGCCGGCAAAGGCATCTGCATGGGCCCCAATAACTTCCTCGCCCGTGCCTACCAGCAAAGTCCCATCGCCATTACGGTGGAGGGCGCGAACATCATGACCCGATGCCTGATCATCTTTGGCCAGGGCTTGATTCGTTGCCATCCCTACGTGTTCCGCGAGATGGAGGCGGCGCACAACCCCGACCGGCGCAAGGCACTGGAAGACTTCGACAGCGCAATGTTTGGCCATGTGAGTTTTGTCGTGGCCAACACCGTACGCGCAGCGGTGCATGCCCTGACCGGCGGGCGCCTGATTGCGGCGCCGGCCAAGACCGACCCGGCGCTGGCTGCCTACTACCGCCAGGCCAATCGGCTGTCGGTGGTGCTGGCGCTGATCTCGGATATCTCCATGGGCGTGCTGGGCGGTGCCCTCAAGCGCAAGGAAAGTATTACCGGGCGCCTGGGGGATATTTTGTCGCAGCTGTACATCCTGTCTTGCGTGCTCAAGCGCTTCGAGGATGACGGCAGGCCCCAGGCGGACTTGCCGCTGGTGCACTGGGCGGCCCAGGACGCCTTGTTGCGCGCCCACGAAGCCTTGGCCGAAGTGCTCGACAACTACCCTTCAAAACCCGCAGCAGCAGTAGTGCGCACCTTGAGCTTTCCGTTTGGCATCCCGCTGCGCAAACCGTCGGACCGCCTGTTGGCGCAGGTGGCGGAGGTGGTGCAGACCCCTGGCGAGACCCGCGACCGTTTGCTGGCCAACTCCTACATCCCACGTCCGGAAGTCGACAAGCTGGCCTACGGCGAATTGGGTTTCCGTTTGCTGCCACAAGTGGAGCTGATCGAGGCGCGGCTAAAGCCCGCCATCAAGCAAGGTCTGCTCGGCCCGCTGCCGATTTCTGCCACGGCCTTCACCGATTGGCGCGTGAAGGCGCGGGCGCTGGATTTGATCAGCGACGACGAAGACGCCTTGCTGGCGCGCTATGTGCAATACGCCGACCACGGTATCCAGGTGGACGACTTTCCCCAGGACTTTGGTTTGCTGGAGGCTCTGCAGCAGCGTAAGCAGGCGCTCGAGCCGGTGGCCAAACGGCGCAGCGTCCCGGTCAATTAAGAGAAAACCCGGTCCACAGGTGGGAACTGCTTGCCTTGAATACCAGGCAGAAGGCTTTTTGTAGGAGCGAGCTTGCTCGCGAAGAACTCACAGGCGCCGCGTTGATTCAGGAAGCCAGCGTTATCGTTGACGTTTTTCGCGAGCAAGCTCGCTCCTACAGAGGGCTATCCAGTTCCCCACATTTGACCGGTTTATCAGGCAAGAACTGTGTTGTGAGTGGACTCCTTATGAGTGACAGCTACCTTTCGTTCGTCAATTCCCCCTGGGGCCGGCGTCTGGCCCAGGCGGTCGGCTTGCCGCAACCCTTGCCCCTGCAACGGCATCGCAGCGGCCAGGCCGGCCTGGCTAATCCTGTGATCATCGCCGGGGCAGGGCGCCTGGTGGCCTCGGTGCAGCGCGTGTTCAGCGCCACCGACACCGTCGCCGCGAGCCCGGCGACGCTCAAGGCACCGTCCACGGTCAAGGTGCAAGGCGCGGTGTTCGACGCCAGCGGCGTGACCGACCTGCAACAGTTGGATGAGCTTTACCTGTTCTTTCACAGCAATGCCAAGCGCCTCAGCCAGCATGGCCGAGTAGTGGTGCTCGGCACGGCACCCGAGCATTGCGACGACTTGCCCCAGGCCATCGCCCAACGCGCCCTTGAAGGCTTGGTGCGTTCGCTGGCCAAGGAACTGCGCCGCGCGATCACCGTGCAACTGCTGTACGTGGCGCCGGGCGCGGAAGACGCGCTGGACAGCAGCCTGGGGTTTTTCCTGTCGCGCCGTTCCGCCTATGTCTCGGGGCAGGTGGTGCGCCTGGAAAAACCGGTCGATGGCCATGCCGCCATCAACTGGGACAAACCCTTTGCCGGCAAACGCGCCCTGGTCACCGGCGCCTCCCGTGGCATCGGCCTGGCGATTGCCCAGGTGCTGGCGCGGGACGGTGCCCATGTGGTGTGTGTGGACGTGCCCCAGGCCCAGGAAGCCTTGCAGCAGGCGGCGACCAGCGTAGGCGGTTCGGCGTTGCCCCTGGATATCACCGCGGCTGACACCGCCGCACTGTTGCAAACCCACGTCAGCCAATACGGCGCCTTTGATGTGGTGGTGCACAACGCCGGGATCACCCGGGACAAGACCATCGCCAAAATGACCGAGGCCGCCTGGCGCAGTGTGCTGGCGGTCAATCTCGAAGCGCCGTGGCAGCTCAGTGAGGCCTTGCTCGACAGTCAGGGTTTGAACCCTGGTGGGCGCATTGTGTGCGTGTCGTCGATTTCCGGTATCGCCGGCAACCTGGGGCAGAGCAACTACGCCACGTCCAAGGCCGGTGTGATAGGCCTGGTACAGGGCCTGGCACCGCGTGCGGCAGTCCGGCAGGTCACGGTGAACGCGGTGGCACCCGGCTTTATCGAGACCCAGATGACCGCGAAGATCCCGCTGATGATCCGCGAAGCGGGGCGGCGCATGAATTCGTTGTCCCAGGGCGGGCAACCCATCGACGTGGCCGAGACCATTGCCTGGCTGGCCCATCCGGCGTCGGGTGGTGTCAATGGCCAGGTGGTGCGGGTGTGCGGCCAAAGCCTGTTGGGAGCCTGACCGATGGACTACGTGACGCAGATTATCGACCCACCGCCGTCGCGCACGCAGTTGTTGCTCGACGGCCTGCGCGCCTTGCGCAAACCCAAACTCGACGGTGCGCCGCCATTGCCTGCAGCACGCCTGGTGCGCAGCGCGGTGGAGCTTTCGTCGGCCGGTATCGCCGCTTACGCACGGGCGTGTGGCTTTCGTCGCGAACAGGGCGTGCCATTGTCCTATCCCCATGTGCTGGCGTTCCCCCTGCACATCATGCTGCTGACCCGGCCAAGCTTCCCGTACCCGGCCAGTGGCATGGTGCACCTGGCCAATCGCATTCGTCAGCACCAGCGCTTGCACGAGGGCCAGGCGGTGCGCCTGGAGGTGTATTGCGAACGCTGGGTGGCCCATCCAAAAGGGCAGGCCTTGAGCATTGCTACCCGTGCCTACAGCCAGGAAACCCTGGTGTGGGAAAGCGACAGTCTGTATTTGCGCCGTGACGTCAGCAATCCGGTGGGTGAACCCTGGAATGACCCTCTGCCGCTGCAGGAAGACGGCCTGTTACGCACCCAGCGCTGGGTACTGCCCGCCGACCTGGGGCGACGCTTTGCCAAGGTCTCGGGGGATTTCAATCCCATTCACACGTCGGTCATCGGTGCCAGGCTCTTCGGCTTTCGTCGCGCCATCGCCCATGGCATGTGGACCCTGGGCCGCGCATTGGCAGCGCAACAGCCGCCCGCTGGCCTGGACCAGGCCGAGGCCCATTGCGACTTCAAATTGCCGATCTTCCTGCCCGGCCAGGTAGCCCTGTGGGGCCACCCCGTAAGCGGGCCACGGCGCGAGTTCGAAGTGCGCAATTTCGCCGGGGACAAGCCCCATATGCGCGGGCTATTCATTTGGAAAGAGAGCCAGCAATGAGTGACTACAGTTTTACCCCAGCCCCGACCCGCCGCGTGGCGATTATCGGCGGCAACCGTATTCCATTTGCGCGCTCCAACACGGTGTATGCCCACGACAGTAACCAGGACCTGCTGGTCGCCGCCCTGCAAGGATTGGTGGAGCGCTACAACCTGCACGGCCAACGCCTGGGTGAGTTTGCCGCCGGAGCGGTGATCAAGCACTCACGGGATTTCAACCTGGCCCGCGAGGCGCTGTTGTCCACCACGTTGTCTGCGCAAACCCCTGCCTATGATGTGCAACAAGCCTGTGGCACAGGGCTTGAAGCTGCGCTGCTGGTGGCGAATAAAATCGCCCTCGGCCAGATCGAAGTGGGCGTTGCCGGTGGTGCCGACACCACCTCCGACGCGCCCATTGGCATCAACGAATCCTTGCGCCATACCTTGCTTGCGGCCAATCGCGCCAAAAGCCTGGGCGACAAGCTCAAGGCCTTGATGAAAGTACGCCCATCGATGCTGTTCAAACCGTTGCTGCCGCGCAATGGCGAGCCGCGCACCGGCCTGTCCATGGGCGAGCACTGCGAAGAAATGGCCAAGCGCTGGCAGATCAAGCGCCTGGCCCAGGACGAGCTGACCCTCACCAGCCACCAGCGCCTGGATGCGGCTTATAAACGCGGCTTCTTCGACGACCTGATCAGCCCCCATCGCGGCTTGGCCCGTGACAACAACCTGCGTGCCGATATCAGCCTGGAAAAGCTCGCCGGCTTGTCGCCGGCCTTCGACCGCCAGAACGGCACGCTCACCGCCGGCAACTCCACGCCCCTGACCGATGGCGCCTCGGTGGTGCTGCTGGCCAGTGAAGAATGGGCCGCCGCCAATGGCTGGCCGGTGTTGGCCTACTTGCGCACCGGCGAAACGGCTGCGGTGAATTTTGTCGACGGCACCGAGGGCCTGCTGATGGCGCCGGCTTACGCCGTGCCACGCATGCTTGCGCGGGAAGGCTTGAGGTTTGCCGACTTCGATTTCTTCGAAATCCACGAAGCGTTCGCCGCCCAGGTGTTGTGCACGCTCAAGGCGTGGGAAGACCCGCAGTATTGCCGCGAGCGACTCGGCCTTGATGCCCCCCTGGGCACCATTGACCGGGCCAAAATGAACGTCAACGGCGGCTCACTGGGCTGCGGCCATCCCTTTGCGGCCACCGGTGGCCGGCAACTGGCGGCGCTGGCCCAGGCCATCCATGAACGCGGTGGCGGTCGCGGCCTGATCTCGATCTGCGCGGCGGGTGGGTTGGGCATCACCGCCATCGTCGAAAAGTAGCGCTATCAAAAACAACAATAAGGACACTGCGATGAACGCTATCAGCCTGGAACACACCGAACGCATTTGGTTGAACACTTACCTGCCCGGCGTGCCAGCGGACATTGACGCCGGGATCGAGGACTACCCGTCGCTGCGCGAAGTGTTCCTGGAGCACCTGGAAAAATTCCGTGAACGGGTGGCCTACGTCAGCATCGGCACCGAAATGACCTATGCCGATTGGCGCACCCAGGGCATTGCCTTTGCCGCCTGGCTGCAGGACCAGGGCGTGAAGAAGGGCGACCGCGTGGCCCTGATGATGCCCAACTGCTTGCAGTACCCGATCTGCCTGCTGGGCACGATCCTGGCCGGGGCGGTAGTGGTCAACGTCAACCCGTTGTACACCGCCCACGAACTCAAGCACCTGCTCAAGGACAGTGGCGCCGAAACCGTGGTGATCTTCGAAAATTTCGCGCATACTCTGGAAAAAGCTATGGTGGGCAGCAGCGTCAAGCGAGTGGTGGTCGCGGCCATTGGCGACTTGCTGGGCACCTTCAAGGGCGCGGCAATGAATTTCATCCTGCGCAGCGTGCAGAAGCAGGTACCGGCCTTCAGGTTGCCCGGTTCGCTGCGTTTCAACCAGGTGCTCAAACAGGGCAGGGCCATGCACCATTTGCCGGTCAGCCTGCACCGCGATGAACTGGCCTTCCTGCAATACACCGGCGGCACCACCGGCGATGCCAAGGGCGTGATGCTCAGCCATCGCAATATCATTGCCAACCTGCTGCAAGCCAAGGCCTGGGTCGGTGACCAGTTGGACCAGCACGAGCAGGAAACCAACGTGACCTTGCTGCCGCTGTACCACATCTTCTCACTGACGGTGAACTGCCTGATGTTCATGTGCCTGGGCGGGCGCAATATCCTCATCGCCAACCCTCGGGACGTGAAGCGCGTGCAAATGATCCTGCGCAAGGAACGCTTCAATGGCATTGCCGGGGTGAACACGCTGTTCAATGGGTTGCTGGAGAACAAGGAGTTCTGTGCGCGGGACTTTTCCGATTTGCGCCTGGTGATTGCTGGCGGCATGGCCACCCACACCGCCGTGGCCAAGCGCTGGAAAGAGGTGACCGGGCTGCCGATCATCGAAGGTTACGGGCTGACCGAATGCTCGCCCGTGGTGAGCATCAGCCCTATTGATATTTCCCGCATGCGCGAGATGGAATTCACCGGCAGCATTGGCGTGCCATTGCCCTCTACCTGGGTGCGCTTCGTACGCGAAGACGGCGAACTGGCGGATATCGGCGAGCAGGGCGAGTTGCAAGTACGTGGCCCGCAAGTGATGCAGGGCTACTGGCAACGGCCGAAGGAAACCGCCGAGGTGCTGGATGCCGAGGGCTGGCTGTCCACTGGAGACATCGGCGTGATGGACGCACGCGGGTATATCCGCCTGGTGGACCGCAAGAAGGACATGATCCTGGTCTCGGGCTTCAACGTGTACCCCAATGAAATCGAGGACGTGGTGGCCATGCACCCTGGGGTTGCTGAAGTGGCGGCCATTGGGGTCGAAGACCCAGTGACCGGGGAGAAGGTCAAGATCATCGTCGTGCGCAAGGACCCGAGCCTGACCCAGGAGCAGATTCTTGCTCACTGCCGGGAGTACCTGACGGGGTACAAGCTGCCAAAGTATGTGGAGTTTCGCACCACGGAACTGCCCAAGACCACGGTGGGCAAAGTGCTGCGCCGGGCCTTGCGCTGATTGAATGGTTCAGATAACCAAATGTGGGAGCGGGCTTGCTCGCGAATGCGGCGGTTCAGGCACTGAAGGTGCCGACTGACACAGCGTATTCGCGAGCAAGCCCGCTCCCACTTTTAAACCGTGTCCACTTTGACCCAGCGTTCCTCAAGGGCGGCCACTCGAATCGCCGTCGCCAACCGCTCCACCTCCCAAGCCGCCTCAAAGTCCGTCCCCTGGGCCCCTTGGCCGGCCAGCGCCATGATCAACTCCTGCACTTCCAACGTCTTCAACTCGTTGTAGCCCAACTGATGCCCCGCCGCCGGGCTGAATGCCGCATAGCCGGGCAGGGCGGGGCCAGCCAGCAGGCGCTGGAAGCCGTCCTGGCCGATGCGGTACAGGCGCAGTTCATTCAAGCGTTCCTGGTCAAACGCCAGCGTGCCTTGGGTGCCGCTGATCTCGAAACTCAGATGGTTTTTGTAGCCGTGCTTGAGCCAACTGCTGCTCACCGTGCCACGGGCGCCGTTGGCGAAGCGCAACAGGGCATGCACCTGGTCATCCACGGCAATGGCTTTTGAGGTTGGGCTGCCGGCGGTGGCGGGGCGTTGGTTGTGCACGGTCTGGGTATCGGCACAGACATGGGTCACGTCGCCCACCAGGTAGCGGGCCATTGACAGCAAATGGCTGCCCAGGTCAGCCAGGGCGCCGCCAGCATGCTCCACTTCGCAGCGCCACGACCAAGGGGAGGCCGGGTCCGCCATGAAGTCTTCGCTGAACTCACCTTGGAAACTGATGATCTGGCCCAGTTCGCCCTGGGCAATCATCTGCCGGGCCAGCACGATCATGGGGTTGTGCTGGTAGTTATAGCCGACACGCGTCACTACCCCGGCGGTATGGGCTGCGCGGCGCATGGCGTCGGCTTGTTCGAGGCTGACGGCCAGGGGTTTCTCGCAATACACGGCTTTGCCGGCCGCAATCGCGGCCATGGCCATGGGGTAATGCAAATGGTTGGGGGTGGTGATGGCCACGACGTCGACCTTTGGGTCGTTGATCAGCGCTTGCCAGTCACCATGGGCCTGGGCAAACCCCCAGGCGCTGGCGCAACGCTGGGCGCGTTCGGTGTCGGCATCGGCCAGGGCGGCCAGCTTGAGCTGCACCGGCAGTTCAAATACCGCCCGGGCGTTGTTGAACGCCAGCGCGTGGGCGCGGCCCATGAAGCCTGTGCCGATCAAGCCGATTCCGAGTTCACGCATCGTCGTGGTCCTTTGGATTATTGTTTTCAGGAAGGCTATTAATGGAATAAAAATTCACTAAATTCAATAGATAGAATAAAAATTCATTTCTTCTGATCGTTCCCACGCTCCGCATGGGAATGCCGGCCGGGGCGCTCTGCGCCCCGCTGTTTGCGCGGTGAGGACGCAGAGCGTCAGCGGATGCATTCCTACGCGGAGCGTGGGAACGATCACGTCGATCACGTGGGGCCATCATTTCAGCTGATATAGCTATATTCAGCACATGGCCAAACGCCGCCAGTTAACAAAAGATAACGTAGCGCCGATTGTCAGACGATTCCAAAGCCCGATAGGATGGCTCCTGCTTCCTCCAGGCGCTCTAGATTGCAGGTTTCAAGGTCCTGGCAGAGAAGACGACCTAACAATAATAAATGGGAGAAAGGTCTATGAGTGAGCCTGTCATGGGTTGGGTTGTTTGCCGCCCACGCGCCGCACGCAGGGTTGCGTTGCTGGCCACAGCGCTCTCGCTGCTTGCTGGCAGCGCATTGTCGCTGCCGGTTCTGGCCGCCAGCGATACCTCCGCCGCCGCAGTCTTTGCAATTGAATCCCCCAAGGCCGCCAAAGGCTTGATGATCGACGTGGTTCACGCGGGCAAGCGCCTGGTGGCGGTCGGTGATCGGGGGCATATCCTTTATTCCGATGACCAGGGCAACACCTGGGCCCAAGCCAAAGTACCCACCCGGCAACTGCTCACGGCGGTGTTTTTCGTTGATGATCAGCACGGTTGGGCCGTCGGCCACGATGCGCAGATTCTTGCCAGTACCGATGGCGGCGCCACGTGGACCCAGCAATATCAAGACCTCAAACGCGAAGCGCCGTTGCTCGATGTGTGGTTCAACGACGCCAACCACGGCCTGGCCGTGGGTGCCTACGGTGCGTTGATCGAAACCACCGACGCCGGCAAAACCTGGAACGATGTGAGCGAGCGTCTCGACAACGAAGACCAGTACCACCTCAACGCCATCGCCCAGGTCAAGGGCGCCGGCCTGTTTATCGTCGGTGAGCAAGGCAGCATGTTTCGCTCCAGCGACGACGGCCAGACCTGGGAAAAACTCGAAGGCCCCTACGAGGGTTCGCTGTTTGGCGTGATCAGCACCGCACAGGCGCAAACCCTGCTGGCGTATGGGTTGCGCGGCAACCTCTACCGCTCCACTGATTTCGGCAGCACTTGGGAACAGGTCCAATTGAACGCAGCGCGTGGCGCGTTGGAGTTTGGCCTGTCGGGGGCGACCTTGCTGGAGGACGGTTCCATTGTTGTGGTCGGCAACGGCGGCAGCGTGGTGGTCAGCCACGACGACGGCCAGACCTTCAGTGTGTTCAATCGCCCGGACCGTATTTCACTCTCGGCGGTCACGGCGGCCGGCAATGGAAATTTGATCCTCGCGGGGCAGGGTGGCGTGCGGGTTGCCACATCGGCCGGCGCAGAGCTCTCACAATAATAAGAAGGCGGGGATTCAATGAGCAGTCATCACAACGATAAAGCGACCTTTCTTGAACGTCTGATCTTCAACAATCGCCCGGCGGTGATCGTCATCTGCCTGCTGGTGAGCCTCTTCCTGTTCTGGCAGGCGACCTTGATTCGCCCGTCCACCAGTTTTGAAAAGATGATCCCGCTCAAGCACCCCTTCATCGAAAAAATGATGGAGCACCGCAACGATTTGGCCAACCTGGGCAACACCGTGCGTATTTCGGTGGAAGCCAAGGACGGGGACATTTTCACCAAGGAGTACATGGAGACCCTGCGCCAGATCCACGACGAGGTGTTCTACATCTCCGGGGTGGACCGCTCGGGTCTCAAGTCGCTGTGGAGTCCCAGCGTGCGCTGGACCGAGGTGACCGAAGAAGGTTTTGCCGGCGGGGAGGTGATCCCGCAGAGCTACAACGGTTCGCCGCAGAGCCTCGACCAGTTGCGCAATAACGTGCTCAAGTCCGGCCAGGTCGGGCGGCTGGTCGCCAATGACTTCAAGTCGAGCATCGTTGATATCCCGCTGTTGGAGTCCTACCCGGACCCGCAAGACCAGGGCAAGTTGCTGGCCCTGGACTACCGCAAGTTCTCCCATGAACTCGAAGACAAGATCCGCGACAAGTTCGAAACCCAGAACCCCAACGTCAAGATTCATATTGTCGGCTTTGCCAAAAAGGTCGGCGACCTGATCGATGGCCTGGTGATGGTGGTGCTGTTCTTCGGCGTTGCGTTCGTCATCACCCTGATTCTGCTGCTGTGGTTCACCAACTGCCTGCGCAGCACCATTGCGGTGTTGAGCACGACATTGGTGGCGGTGGTCTGGCAACTGGGGTTGATGCACTTCTTCGGTTTCGGACTGGACCCGTATTCGATGCTGGTGCCGTTCCTGATCTTCGCCATCGGCATTTCCCATGGGGTGCAAAAGATCAACGGCATTGCCCTGCAATCCAGCGAGGCAGACAACGCCCTCACCGCCGCGCGGCGCACCTTCCGGCAACTGTTCCTGCCGGGGATGATCGCCATTCTGGCGGATGCGGTGGGCTTCATCACGCTGCTGATCATCGACATCGGCGTGATCCGCGAACTGGCTATCGGCGCGTCCATCGGCGTGGCGGTGATCGTGTTCACTAACCTGATCCTGCTGCCGGTCGCGATTTCCTACGTGGGCATCAGCAAGCGCGCCATCGCCAAGAGCAAGAAAGACGCGAACCGCGAACATAGCTTCTGGCGCCTGCTGTCCAAATTTGCCAGCCCGAAAGTCGCGCCGGTTTCGGTATTCCTGGCGTTGATCGCCTTTGGTGGCGGCCTCTGGTACAGCCAGAACCTGAAGATTGGCGACCTGGACCAAGGCGCACCGGAACTGCGCCCGGATTCGCGCTACAACAAGGACAACAACTTCATCATCAGCAATTACTCCACCAGCTCCGACGTGTTGGTGGTGATGGTCAAGACCAAGGCCGAAGGCTGCTCGCGCTATGAAGCCATGGCGCCCATCGACCAGTTGATGTGGAAGATGCAGAACACCGAGGGCGTGCAGTCGGCGATCTCGTTGGTGACCGTGTCCAAGCAAATGATCAAGGGCATGAACGAGGGCAACCTGAAATGGGAAACCCTGTCGCGCAACCCGGATGTGCTGAACAACTCCATCGCCCGTGCCGATGGCTTGTACAACAACAATTGCTCACTGGCGCCGGTGCTGGTGTTCCTCAATGACCACAAGGCCGAAACCCTCGACCGCGCGGTGCATGCGGTGCAGGAGTTCGCCAAGGAAAACAACAAGGACGGCCTGGAATTCATCCTCGCAGCGGGTAATGCCGGGATCGAAGCGGCCACCAACGAGGTGATCAAGGAGTCGGAACTGATCATCCTGATCCTGGTGTACCTGTGCGTGGCGACCATGTGCATGATCACCTTCCGCTCCTGGGCGGCGACCCTGTGCATCGTGTTGCCGCTGGTGCTGACCTCGGTACTGGGTAACGCACTGATGGCGTTCATGGGCATTGGCGTCAAGGTCGCAACCTTGCCGGTGGTAGCCCTGGGTGTGGGGATTGGCGTGGACTACGGCATCTACATCTACAGCCGTCTGGAAAGCTTCCTGCGCGCTGGCTTGCCGTTGCAAGAGGCCTATTACCAGACATTGAAGTCCACCGGTAAGGCCGTACTGTTCACCGGCTTGTGCCTGGCCATCGGCGTGTGCACCTGGATCTTCTCGGCCATCAAGTTCCAGGCCGACATGGGCCTGATGCTGACTTTCATGCTGCTGTGGAACATGTTCGGCGCGCTGTGGCTGTTGCCGGCGCTGGCGCGATTCCTGATCAAGCCTGAAAAGCTGGCAGGGCAGAAGGGCAACTCGTTGTTCGCACACTGATCCTGCTCCCAAAAGGCGGGAGCGGGCTTGTATGGGAGCTGGCTTGCCTGCGATAGGCATAGGTATCTACACAACGTTGGTGCAAAGCTGGACCTGTGGCGAGGGAGCTTGCTCCCGTGACGGCCTGACAGCCGAAGCTGATCCAACTGACGCACCGTGCCAAGTGTGGGAGCTGGCTTGCCTGCGAAGACGGCCTGGCAGCCAACTGGGATGTTGGATCAGAGCGCGTAGATGTCTGTTACCGCAGGAATGGATATTTACCCGGTATAACTGCGTCGGCCGTCAGGTTGCCATCGCAGGCAAGCCAGCTCCCACAGTTTGATCGTGGGGGTGTCAGGTAGGCGGGCGTTGGCTGTCAGGCCGTCACGGGAGCAAGCTCCCTCGCCACAGGTTTAGCGTCGTACCGAAGTTGTAGAGACCTATGCTGCGATAGCATCACCGCAGTGTTCAACCTCTAGGTTACAGCCTGGGCTATCATTGCGGCTTTCCCCAAAATGATTACTGCCATGACTGCCGACACCCTGACCTGCGTCCTTGCCACCAGCGATATGCTGATCATCAATGGGCTGCACGCTTTTGACTTCAAGCTTGATCAGCAACTGCAGATCCAAAGCATGGATGGCCGGGAACTCAAGCGCTGGACCTTCAGTCCAGAACAATTGCAGGCGGCTACCTTTGACGAGAGCTTGCAAAGCTGGTTGCTGATCAACGACGACGGTGAGCACCGTCTGGTCTGCTTGAGCGCCATCCAGGGCGACAACAATAACGACGAGGACGAAGCAGATGATGCGTAAATTCTGGTCCCTGCTGATGGCAGGCAGTGTCGGTGCGATGTCGGTGCAGGCCGCGCCGGCCGATATCCATGAACTGTTGGTCGGCAGCTATACGGCCGGCACCAGTGAAGGGATCTACCGCCTGCAATTCGACAGTAGCACCGGGCAGTTCAGCGGCAAGCCAGTGCTGGCGGCGAAAACCGCCAACCCTTCCTGGCTGACGATCTCCAAAGATCAGAAGCAGTTGTTTGTGGTCAATGAGAACGGCCCCGGCCAGGCAGACCCGGTGGGGCGTGTCAGCAGCTATAGCATCGACCCCCAGAACCACCAGTTGACCCTGATCAACCAGGTGCAGAGCCTGGGCAATGAGCCGACCCATTCCAGTGTGGCCGCCGATGGGCGCTACCTGTTCGTCGCCAACTATTCGGTGGTGGAAGACCCGGGTGGCAGCCTGGCGATCCTGCCGGTGGATGCCAGCGGCAAGCTGTCGGCACCGGTGCAATTGAGCGGGCACCCGGCCAGCCGTGTGAACCCGGAGCGCCAGGCGTCCAACCATGTGCATTCGGTCGTGTCGTCGCCGGATGGCAAGTATGTATTCGTGCAGGACCTGGGCGCGGACAAGGTGTTTGCCTACCGCTACGACCCCAAGGCCAATCACGAGCTGCCACTGACAGCGGCCGACCCGGCGTCGGTGCAGTTGCCACCGGGCAGCGGGCCGCGTCACTTGCTGTTCAGCGCGGACGGCAAACACGCCTGGCTGACCACTGAGATGAGCGCCCAGGTAGCCGTGTTCGATTACAACGACGGCAAGCTGACGCAAACCCAGTTGCTCGACTATGCCGCCGGCCAACCGGTGTCCGACAAGGCCGGTGCGGCGTTGCATGCGTCAAACGACGGCAAATTCCTGTACGTGAGCAACCGTGGCACGGCCAATCAGATGCTGGTGTTCAGCATCGATCCAGCCACCGCGCACCTCAAGGAAATCCAGCGGCGTTCTGTCGAAGGCGACCATCCGCGTGAGTTCAGCCTCGACCCTAGCGGAAAATTCCTGCTGATCGCCAACCAGAAAAGCAATGAAATTGTCGTCGTCGAGCGCGACCCCAAGACCGGCCTGCTGGGTAAAACCGTGCAGAAATTGCCGATCGATGCCCCCAGTGACCTCAAGTTCCTGGTGCGTCAATAAGCCACAGGCCCCGCACTGCGGGGCCTGAGCCTTTGTATTAATCGCAGTGATAACGGCTACTGTTTCAAAGCATTTCTAAGGTTCAACCCTCGGGCGTAAGTTGGGTTCCAAGGCCTTCCCAGGCCACCCAACCAAACGAACACAAGGGTTACCGCCATGAACTTCAATCTCTTCTCGATCATCGCTGCTTCTGCTGTTTCCGCCACCGTGGCCTTGCCTGCCGCCGCCAGCGTGGAAGTCACCGGCAAAAAATCCAATGTCACGGCCTATACCCAGAAATACCTGCAACAGAGTGCCAACTTTTATGCGGCGCTGGATCACAAGATTCAAAACTGATTGTCGAGCGACTCAAACCCCAAGCCACTCGCGAGAGTGCCTTGGGGTTTGACGTATCTAGCTGATGGTCAATATCCGACGCAAGGATTCATTCAGGTCTATTGCGCGCGCGCGGGTGAAGCTGCTTGAGATCACGTAATAGAACTCGAAGCTGTAGCCTTTGAACTGGCGCAATTGTTCCCAGTAAAACACCTGCTTGACCGGCGCACCGACGGGCCAGGATTGGCCGACGACTTGTGTCTCGGTATGGAGGATCACCTCGTTCAACCCTTTTACAAGTCGAAAGATCCACAGAATCTCGTCGGTGGGTTGCCGCCAGGCATAGTAGGGGCAGCGTGCGATGACATGCGCCGGGTCGTTACCGATGTGATCGTCTGGGTAGCCCTCAAGGTCCGGTGGCTCCAGGCGAACCACTGAGCCTCTGACCTCGGCGCTGGTTTTCTTGGAGTACACCTCGTAGGGCGGGCCGGACTTTCTCAATACGAAGCTGGTCTCCACCCGGCCCTCAGCGGCCATCCGTATATCAAGGTAATCGATGAACACTGAATAGACCTGGCCACCTCGCCTGATCTCGACAAATTTGTGAATGATTTTGACGCCACCTTTAGGCGGGTAGATGCGGAACATCACATCATAAATATCACCCACCTGGCCCACGCTTGACGGCGTGCGAACCTGCATCTCCAGGGGGTTTTCCCCCACGACTTCAAGGTCGATATAGCCAGGTGGCCCGCCATTGACGATGACGGGGCCATCCGTCAGTTGCTGGCCCAGGTTCACCGAGACCTCCACGCTGGCCGAGCCGGGCGTCGAGACATTCCCCACCAGGTCCCGCACCTCCAGCCAGACGTACAGGCGATCACTGTCGCCGGCTTCAAGCAAATCCGCATAGGTCACCAGGATCACTGTGGGCTTGAGAGCCCCCGCAATGTTTTGCGTCTTGATCACCGATCCCCAGTGAAGATCGACTTCATCGGTTGGGTTGGTGTTTGGGGGCGGCTGAAGCGTGATAGTGACGCCTTTGCTGGCGTTGCCTGGGACGATGACCGTCTCGGATACGCTGAATTTCAGTCCTGAATGCCCGGGTACTGTAGGGCCATCGTTGTCGTCACCGGCGGGAAGGTCGGTCTTGACCAGCGTCAGCAGCGGGTAAGACCTGTCGTAGTCCGTGCCGCCGGCATAGTGGACCACATACACCAGGGCATACGGGCCGTCGGGCAGGTCCTTCTGTTCGGCGGCGAAAAAGTAGGCGTTGTTCAGCTCCTCGCCAGGGTTGAGCTGCTTGGTGGCGAGTACCGACACAGTGCCGTCGTCGAGTAGTTTACCGACCGTAATGACATCGCCCGGCGCCGCGGCCCAGCCTTTGTCTACCTGAATCGTCATGCCCGACTCAAACAACCACTTCGGGACGCCAGCGTCGTAGCCTTTGACGTTCTCACTCATGCCGGGAATGTAAAGCCGGTCGAGGTACTTGGGCGCCTTCTTTTCCTCCAGCGTCATGATGGTGTGTGATGGGGCCGGAACCTTCTGTTTGGCAGAGGCTTTGGTTTTGGTCTTTCCCTCTGCCGCTGCTGGCTTGGTCGCAGGCGCGGATGTCTGGTTTTTTTTGGCTGGCATGGCTGTTCTCCTGTTCCTGCGAAGTGTGCTGTTGGCGCTATCAAACGCCTGAATCCGGGCATTGGCTACTGTCAGAATTAACAGGTACCGATCCAGGGGCATCCCGCACTACCTGTTAATTCTGACAGTAGGCACGCCGCGATTTAAGGCGTTTGATAACGGTAAGCCAACAGCGCACGACCGTGAGGACTCTCGCCATGCCCAAGGACAAAACACTTGACCCCCTCCTGCCGCCCATCGTTGTCCCGCTGATGGAACCGGCCATTGATGGTGATATCGAAGGGGCGCATGGCGGTATCG
>NZ_JALJRP010000015.1:0-134416 GCF_024519715.1 Pseudomonas sp. Pse35
CGGAATCAAATCCCAGGCCCGGTCCCGCGCCGGAATCGAACCCCGTGCCCCAGCTGGGTCCGAAGCCGGAATCGAACCCCGTGCCCCAGCCGGGTCCAAAGCCGGAATCGAACCCCGTGCCCCAGCCCGGTCCGAAGCCTGAATCGAACCCCGTGCCCCAGCCCGGTCCAAAGCCTGAATCGAACCCCGTGCCTCAGCCGGGTCCGAAGCCTGAATCGAACCCCGTGCCACAGCCCGGTCCGAAGCCGGAATCGAACCCCGTGCCGCAGCCCGGTCCGAAGCCGGAATCGAACCCCGTGCCCCAGCCCGGTCCGAAGCCGGAATCGAACCCGATGCCACAGCCAGGCCCGAATCCGGATACCAACCCGATACCTACACCCGCGCCACAGCCCGATAAGTTTGTTCCGGGTTTGACCAGCCCAGGTCCTGATGAGAATAAATTCGACAAAAACTGGCGCTTCAATGCTCGACTTTCATCCAGATCCTGAAATCCACTGGCTCATAAGAACGCTTGAATAAAACGGGGGCTTCTCCGAGGTATACCACTCGGAGAAGTACTGTTTAAGGAGAAACTTGTGTCGTGCTGTTCGATTAATAATATTGCGCGCGTGATAGATGTCCGTCAGGTGGCACCTGTTGATACGTTGAAACCCATTAATGACACTCTGCAGTGCACTCCAGTTAATTACGGAACTGTCGAGACAGCTAAAAATAGCATTGGTACTAATAGGGAATTAGTCACTACATTGTCGGGGCTGTTTGCGTCTTTTTTTTCACAGTTGATTTCTCTGTTGTCCGATAAAAAAGATACGACAGTTCCTGACGTTCCTCCTCCGCCCAGGGTTCAGCCTGAGGTTGCGCCTCGGGTCATACCTGAACCGCTACCACCAAAGCCAGAGGTCGCCGCACACATTCCGGGTCTTTCGATAAAGCGTAATGGGGCTAAGCCGGACAACATCTGGAGTGGCTTTCGCCAAGGGCCAGATGGCAACTGCGTTACCGTATCGGCCATCAAGGCAGCCATGTACCGATTTGGTCAAAGCCCTACGGACATTTTTCGCTCAGTGAGAAAAGAGCCTGGCGGTTATCACGTGGTCATGCGCGACGATTTTCAGCTGAGATTGACCGACTCGGAGTTGGCGCAAGCAGCACAAGGTTCGCGGTTCATAGGTCCCGATAAAGAGATGCTCAAGGATGCGCAGTTTCTTTTTGCCGTCAGCGCCAAGCGCGCGCAAATGGAAGACAACGATGGTACGGCGAGCAGGAGTTTTCATGCTGCCATTCGCAGCCTGAACAATGGGGAGGATGAGTGGGGGCCGGGGGAGGGGTTTCTGCGCCTGGGGTTGAGGAAACACATGAGAACGGTGCCCGTCAGTGCGCTCGCCGGTGGGCAAGTGGGTATGTGCAATCGGGATAAGCATTCGGTAGCGGTTATCAATGGTCGTGAAGAGTTGTGGGGGCGCCGAGGCTCGGCCCCTACCTACGGCCATGCTGTAGCGCTTATGTAATTGAACAGGCACCCAGGCGGGCGGCTCCGTTGACGGCAGTGGCGCTTGGCTGCATCTTTTGCAACCTCGCGTGATCAGGCGCGGCCCTATTCCAGCAACCGCCTGAAACCCTCGATCGGCAATGGCCGGCTGTGTAAATACCCCTGGAACAAATGGCAGCCCAGCTTTTGCAGGAACGCCAGCTGTTCCAGGGTTTCCACCCCCTCGGCGATGACTTCCAGGTTCAGGCTGCGCGCCATCGCCACAATGGCGCGGATGATTTCTGCATCATTGGGGTCGTGGGTCGCATCGCGCACGAACGACTGATCGATCTTCAGTGCGTCCACCGGCAAGCGCTTGAGATAGGTCAGGGATGAGTAGCCGGTGCCGAAATCATCCATCGCAAAGCTCACGCCGAGTTTTTTAAGGCGGCGCATCTTCATCACGGTGTCGTCCAGGTTCTGGATCACGATGCCTTCGGTGATTTCCAGTTTCAGCAGGCTGAACGGCAGGCCGTGTTGCTTGAGGCTGTGCTCCACCCGTTCCACAAAGTCGTTCTGGCGGAACTGCCGCGGGCTGATATTCACGCACAGGCTGAAATTGAGCGGGTCCACCAGGCCGTCGGCAATCAACTGGGCAAAGGCGCCGCAGGCTTCATCGAGAATCCAGGTGCCGACCTCCAGGATCAGGCCGCTGTCTTCCAATACCTTGATAAATTCCGCCGGCGACTGCGCGCCCAATTGTGGATGCTGCCAGCGCACCAGGGCTTCGGCGCCGATTATCCTGTTGCCTCGCGCATCCACCTGGGGCTGGTAATGCACGCTGAATTCGCCGCGTGACAAGGCCAGGCGCAAGTCGGTTTCCATGCGCAGGCGCTCGCTGGCGGTTTTTTGCATGCTGTTGTGGAACATCTGCGTGGTGTTGCGCCCGGAGTCCTTGGCGCGGTACAGGGCGATGTCGGCACGCTTGAGCAGATCGGCGGGTGTGGTGCCGTGGTCGGGGATCAGCGCCACGCCGATGCTGGGCGTGACCTGCAACCGGTGACCGTCAAGGAACATGGGTTCCGAGAGCAATTCGCGCAGGGTATCGGCCAGCGCTTGCACCTGGCTGCTGACCGTCTGGCGGGTGCCCTCCAGGCCGCTGAGCAATACCACAAACTCGTCGCCGCCCAGGCGGGCCACGGTGTCCTCCGTGCGCACGCTGGCTTCCAGGCGCGCGGTGACGATTTTCAGCACGGTGTCGCCAACGGGGTGGCCGAGGGAGTCGTTGATGTGCTTGAAGTGATCCAGGTCCAGAAACAGCAGGGCGCCGCGCAGGTTGTGGCGCTTGAGCAGGGCGATCTGCTGGCTCAGGCGGTCCATCAGCAGTGCCCGGTTCGGCAGGTTGGTCAGCGGGTCGTGATAGGCCAGGTGCCTGATCTGCGCCTGGGCGTTCTTCAATAGGCTCACATCCCGCGCGGTCAGCAGCAGGCAGGGGGTTTCATTCAAGGTGATCGGCTCCACCGAGACCTCCACCGCCAGCACCTCGCCACGCTTGTTGCGCCAGAGCATTTCCAGGTGGTGAATGCGCCCCTTGATGTGCAACTCGGCCAACAGTGCGGCGCGTTGGTTTTCATCGGCCCAGATGCCGATCTGGTACAGCGTCAGGCCGATGGCTTCTTCGGTGCGGTAACCGGTCAGGCGGCAAAAACCGTCGTTGACCTCCACATAACGGCCGGTGTCGCGTTCGGTGATGGATATCGCATCGGGGCTGGAATGGAACGCCTTGGCGAACTTCTCTTCACTGGCCTTGAGTGCGGCTTCCGAGCGTTGCTGTTGGGTAATATCGCGCAGCGTGGTGACGATGCACGGCTGGTCGCTGACCTTGATCAAGCGGCTGGAAATCATGCAGGTCAGGCTTTGGCCGTCCTTGTGATGCACCACTATGGCCACATTGCTCAGGGCCTGTTCGCGTATCACCTGCTCGATGCGCTGCAGGCGCTTGCTGGAGTCGTCCCACAAGCCGATTTGTTCGGCGCTTTTGTCGAGCACTTCGGCGGCTGTCCAGCCAAACGTCTGGGTAAACGCCGGGTTGATCTCGATAAAGGCGCCGCTGTCCAGGCAGGTCACGCAGATCGGGTCGGGGCTGGCCTGGAACAGGCTGGCGAACTTTTCTTCCGAGGCGGTCAGCCGTTGCTCGCGCTCGACCTGGTCGGTGATATCCAGCAAGGTGCCGGCCATGCGCAGGGGCTTGCCTGACTCATCGCGATACAGGCGTGCGCGGCTCTCCAGGTAGCGCGGGCTGCCGTCTTCCATTTGCACGCGGTAGGTCAGCTGATAGTTGCCGTCCGGGCCTTCGCGCAAACTGCGGTACGCATGGCGCATGCCCTCGCGGTCCTCATCGGACATGCCCTCAAAAAACGCATCGAAGGATTCATGGAACGGCGCGGGTTCCAGCCCGTGCAACTGGGCGGCACGCGCCGAGCCGTAGAGCATGCCGCTGGGGATGTGCCAATCCCAGGTACCCAGTTGCGCGGAATCCAGAGCCAGGTCCAGGCGCTCCTGGCTTTGCTTGAGCGCTTGCTCGGCGTTTTTGCGTTCGGTGGTGTCCAGAAAGGTGCTGATCAGGTACGCCTCGCCGTCCAGTTCCACTTTTTGTGCGCTGAGGGTGCCGTCATGAATCTGACCGTTGCTGGCGCAGAACTGCACGTCCATGGTGATCGGTTCACCCTTGCGCTGCGTGGCCTTGACCAGCAGCGCCCGCTGTTCCGGGTGGCGCCACAGGCCCAGCTCCAATGTGGTGCGGCCGATGGCATCGGCCACCGGCCAGCCGAACAGCATCTCGAAGTACTGGTTGGCTTCGCTGATCAAGCCGTCGGCCTGGCGCGTCAGCAGTACCATGTTCGGGCACAGGTGGAACAGGGTGGCGAAGCGCTTTTCCGAATGGCTGAGGGCGTGTTCACGGTCGCGTTGGTGGGTGATTTCGCGGATGACCCCGATCATGCGCCGCCGTCCGGCTTTATCGGGGGCCAGGTTGCCGCTGATTTCCAGCCAGTGCAGGCTGCCATCGGGCCATTGGATGCGGTGGTGCATGGCGCGGTCGAAGGGCTCTCCGGCGAGCACCGCATGAAAGCCGCGCACCACCCGCGCACTGTCTTGCGGGGCCAGTAGGTCTAGGTAATCGAGGTCCTTGGGCAGAGGCTGGCGCGGGTCAAAGCCGAATAGCGCCTGGGTGCCCCGTGACCAACTGATTCTTCCTGTGTCGATTTCCCAGCACCAGGCACCCAGCCGCGCGGCATTGAGGGCCGCCAGCAGTTGCGGGGCACTGTCCCAGCTTTGTTCCGCCGCTTGAGGGTCCAGGGCGTAGATGCGGGGCAGGGGGGGAATCGGGTCAAGGGGGTTGCGCATTATCAAAGGGCCTTGGCTCATTGAGAAAACCGCGCGGTTTGACCTAAACCCCTGGCCCGCACGGTGTCATGCCGGTAACCCTGGCAGATCGACCTGTGCATCCAACAGGCTCATGAAAGCCCGCGCAGCGTTCGACAGCGTCCTTTCGGTGTGCACGATATAGCCTAGCTGGCGACTGAGCTGTATGCCCGGCAAAGCGATACTTGCCACCTGATCGTCAAGCATGGTGCGCGGCAACACGCTCCAGGCCAGGCCGATGGAGACCATCATCTTGATGGTTTCCAGGTAGTTAGTGCTCATCGCGATATTGGGCGTAAGGCCCTGGGCCTCGAACAGGCGGCTGACAATATGGTGGGTAAAGGTGTTGCCACCGGGAAACACGGCCGGATGCCCGGCGATATCAGCCAGGCTGACGGAACCGTTGCTGATCAGGCTGTGTTCCGGCGCCACCACAAAATCCAGTGGGTCGTCCCACACCCGGGTTGCACGTACCAGGTTGTGGGGCTCAGGCGCCAGGGTGATTACCGCGACTTCCGCACGGCCATGGAGGATTTCTTCGTAGGCCACTTCTGAATCCAGAAACTGAATATCCAACGCCACCTTCGGATATTGCCGGGTGAAGGTGCGCAGGATCGGCGGTAGGCGATGCAGACCGATATGGTGGCTAGTGGCCAGAGTGAGGCGCCCGCTGACTTCGCCGGTGAGGTTGGTCAGGGCCCGGCGGGTGTCGTCCAGCACGTTGAGGATTTGATAGGCGCGGGGCAGCAAGGCCCGCCCGGCCTCGGTCAAGCCGACTTCGCGGCCCAGGCGGTCGAACAGCCGTACCTTCAATTGTTGTTCCAAACCGGCGATGCGCTTGCTGATGGCCGGCTGGGTCAGGTGCAGGCGTTCGCCGGCGCCAGAGAAGCTGCCGGTCTCGGCGATGGCGATAAAGGCGTTGAGGTTGGCCAAGTCCATGGTGCTATTCCAGTTGGTAATCCAAAGCATAAAAAATATGAATTTGAGTTATTTAATGTAGCGCCATACCATCAGCCTCACAAGCCAAAGGGTTATTGAAAAGCCCGGCGTATAGAAGCACCGCTGATGAGGACCGACTGATGGCCGGCAAAACGCTTTACGACAAGCTTTGGGATTCCCACGAAGTGAAACGTCGCGATGATGGATCGTCGCTGATCTACATCGACCGTCACATCATCCATGAAGTGACCTCGCCCCAAGCGTTCGAAGGCCTGCGACTGGCCGGGCGCAAGCCTTGGCGCGTCGACTCCATCATCGCCACGCCGGACCACAACGTGCCGACCACTCCTGAGCGCAAGGGCGGCATCGAAGCCATTGCCGACCAGGTTTCGCGGTTGCAGGTGCAGACCCTCGACGACTATTGCGACGAATACGGCATCACCGAATTCAAGATGAACGACGTGCGCCAAGGCATCGTCCACGTGATCGGCCCGGAGCAGGGTGCGACCTTGCCGGGCATGACCGTGGTCTGCGGCGACTCCCACACCTCCACCCACGGTGCGTTCGGCGCCCTGGCCCATGGCATCGGCACGTCTGAGGTGGAACATGTGTTCGCCACCCAGTGCCTGGTGGCCAAGAAAATGAAGAACATGCTGGTACGCGTCGAAGGCCAATTGCCGTTTGGCGTGACCGCCAAAGACATCGTGCTCGCCGTGATCGGCAAGATCGGCACCGCCGGCGGCAACGGCCATGCCATCGAGTTCGCCGGCAGTGCTATCCGCGAGCTGTCCATTGAAGGCCGCATGACCATTTGCAACATGTCCATCGAAGCCGGTGCCCGCGTGGGCATGGTGGCGGCGGACGAAAAAACCGTCGAATACGTCAAGGGCCGCCCGTTCGCGCCGCAAGGCGCCGATTGGGATGCCGCCGTCGAAGCGTGGAAAGACCTGGTCTCCGACGCCGATGCGGTGTTCGACACCGTGGTCGAACTCGACGCTGCGCAGATCAAGCCGCAAGTCAGCTGGGGCACTTCGCCCGAAATGGTCCTGGCCGTCGACCAGAACGTGCCGGACCCGGCCAAAGAGGCCGACCTGGTCAAGCGTGGCTCCATCGAGCGCGCCTTGAAATACATGGGGTTGACCGCCAACCAGGCGATCACCGATATCCAGTTGGACCGCGTGTTTATCGGTTCCTGCACCAACTCGCGGATCGAAGACCTGCGCGCCGCGGCGGTGATCGCCAAGGGCCGCAAGGTGGCCTCGACCATCAAACAAGCCATTGTGGTGCCAGGTTCCGGGCTGGTTAAAGCCCAGGCGGAAGCCGAAGGGCTGGACAAGATCTTCCTCGAAGCCGGTTTTGAATGGCGTGAGCCGGGCTGCTCGATGTGCCTGGCGATGAACCCGGACCGCCTGGAGTCGGGCGAGCATTGCGCGTCGACCTCCAACCGTAACTTCGAAGGGCGCCAAGGCGCGGGTGGGCGTACTCACCTGGTGAGCCCGGCCATGGCCGCCGCTGCTGCCGTCAACGGTCGTTTCATCGACGTTCGCGAATTGATCTGAGGAAAACCCGATGAGAGCTTTTACCCAACACACAGGCCTTGTAGCGCCGTTGGACCGTGCCAATGTGGACACCGACCAGATCATCCCAAAGCAATTCCTGAAGTCGATCAAGCGCACCGGTTTCGGCCCCAACCTGTTCGATGAGTGGCGCTACCTGGACGTGGGCTACGCCTACCAGGACAACTCCAAGCGCCCTCTGAACAAGGACTTTGTGCTCAACGCCGAGCGTTACCAAGGCGCCAGCGTGTTGCTGGCCCGGGAAAACTTCGGCTGCGGCTCCAGCCGCGAGCACGCGCCGTGGGCACTGGAAGAGTACGGCTTTCGCAGCATCATCGCGCCGAGCTACGCCGATATCTTCTTCAACAACAGCTTCAAGAACGGCCTGTTGCCGATCATCTTGAGCGACGCTGAAGTGGACGAGTTGTTCCAGCAAGTGGAGGCCAATGTCGGCTACCAGTTGACGGTGGACCTGGCCGCGCAAACCGTGACCCGCCCGGATGGCAAGGTGTACCACTTTGAAGTGGATGCCTTCCGTAAGCACTGCCTGATCAACGGCCTGGACGACATTGGCCTGACCTTGCAGGACGGCGATGCGATTGCTGCGTTTGAAACCAGGCACCGGGCGAGCCAGCCCTGGCTGTTTCGCGATGCCTGATTTGCGGTAACCGTGCGGGCCCCATCGCGGGCAAGCCCGCTCCCACAGGGATCGAGGTTCGCCTGAGCACCTCGGTCAACGGTGGGAGTTGGCTTGCCTGCGATAGCGCCAGTGCAACCACCACAAACCCCAAGGAAAGCCACCATGACCACCACCGCCCACACCCAAGTCGTGCAAAAACAATTCGGCGAGCAAGCCTCGGCCTACCTGAGCAGCGCCGTACACGCCCAGGGCACCGAATTCGCACTGCTACAGGCCGAACTGGCCGGGCAGGGCGCTGCACGCCTGCTGGACCTGGGCTGCGGTGCCGGTCATGTCAGCTTCCATGTAGCGCCTCTGGTCAAAGAAGTGGTGGCCTACGACTTGTCCCAGCCTATGCTCGACGTGGTGGCCGCCGCCGCCAAAGACCGCAACTTGGACAACATCCGCACCGTGCACGGCGCCGCCGAGCGCCTGCCGTTCGCCGATGGCGAATTCGACTTCGTGTTCAGCCGTTATTCGGCCCATCACTGGAGCGACCTCGGCCTGGCCCTGCGTGAAGTGCGCCGGGTGCTCAAGCCGGGTGGCGTGGCGGCATTTGTGGATGTCTTGTCACCGGGCAGCCCGCTGTTGGACACTTACCTGCAAACCGTCGAAGTGCTGCGCGACACCAGCCATGTACGTGACTATTCCAGCGCCGAGTGGATGCGCCAGTTGAGTGAGGCCGGCCTGCACGTGCGCAACAGCAGTCGCCAGCGCTTGCGCCTGGAGTACGCCTCGTGGGTTGAACGCATGCGCACGCCAGAGGTACTGCGTGCAGCAATCCTTGAGCTGCAAAAGGCGATGGGCCAGGAAGTACGTGATTATTACGAAGTTCAAGCCGACGGCACCTTCAGCACCGATGTGCTGGTGGTCTTCGCCGAACGCTGATTGATTTTTCCCGACCTGCCCACGGGCGGGTCGCTTGATGAAATGAGGAACGCATGAGCAAGCAGATTCTGATTCTCCCTGGCGACGGTATTGGGCCGGAAATCATGGCCGAAGCGGTCAAGGTCCTTGAGCTTGCCAACAGCAAGTACAGCCTGGGTTTCGAGCTGAGCCACGACGTGATCGGCGGCGCTGCCATCGACAAGCACGGCGTGCCGCTGGCTGACGAGACCCTCGACCGCGCCCGGGCTGCCGATGCGGTACTGCTCGGCGCCGTGGGTGGGCCGAAATGGGACAAGATCGAGCGTGACATCCGCCCTGAGCGCGGCTTGCTGAAAATTCGTGCGCAACTGGGCCTGTTCGGTAACCTGCGCCCGGCCATCCTCTACCCGCAACTGGCTGACGCGTCGAGCCTCAAGCCGGAAGTGGTGGCGGGCCTGGATATCCTCATCGTGCGTGAGCTGACCGGCGGTATCTACTTCGGCTCGCCACGGGGTGTGCGCGAGTTGGAAAATGGTGAGCGTCAGGCCTATGACACGCTGCCATACAGCGAGAGCGAAATCCGCCGTATCGCCCGTGTCGGTTTCGACATGGCGCGCGTGCGCGGCAAAAAAGTCTGCTCGGTGGACAAGGCCAACGTGCTGGCTTCCAGCCAACTGTGGCGTGAAATCGTCGAAGAAGTCGCCAAGGATTATCCGGACGTCGAACTGAGCCACATGTACGTCGACAACGCCGCCATGCAACTGGTGCGCGCACCCAAGCAGTTCGACGTGATTGTCACCGACAACCTGTTCGGCGACATCCTGTCCGACCAGGCGTCGATGCTCACCGGTTCCATCGGCATGCTGCCGTCGGCGTCCCTGGACACCAACAACAAAGGTATGTACGAGCCGTGCCACGGTTCGGCGCCAGACATCGCGGGGCAGGGCATTGCCAACCCGCTGGCGACGATTTTGTCGGTGTCGATGATGCTGCGCTACAGCTTCAACCTGGGCGATGCGGCGGACGCAATCGAGAAGGCCGTCAGCCTGGTGCTGGATCAGGGCTTGCGCACCGGCGATATCTGGTCCCAGGGTTGCACCAAGGTCGGGACGCAAGAAATGGGCGACGCAGTAGTCGCCGCGCTGCGGAATCTGTAATCTCTCGGGCCCGCTTGCAGTTGTTGCTGCAAGGCGGCCCACTTTTTAACAAGGTGTAGTTGCGATGAAACGTGTAGGTCTGATCGGTTGGCGCGGTATGGTCGGTTCCGTGCTCATGCAGCGGATGCTGGAAGAGCAGGATTTCGATCTTATTGAGCCGGTGTTTTTCACCACTTCGAACGTAGGTGGCCAAGGGCCGTCCGTGGGCAAGGATATTGCCCCGCTCAAGGATGCCTACAGCATTGAAGAGTTGAAGAGCCTCGACGTGATCCTGACCTGCCAGGGTGGCGACTACACCAGCGAAGTCTTCCCCAAGCTGCGCGAAGCCGGCTGGCAGGGTTACTGGATCGACGCCGCTTCGAGCCTGCGCATGCAGGACGACGCGGTGATCATCCTCGACCCGGTCAACCGCAAGGTCATCGACCAGCAACTGGACGCCGGTACCAAGAACTACGTGGGCGGCAACTGCACCGTCAGCCTGATGCTGATGGGCCTGGGCGGCCTGTTCGAAGCGGGCCTGGTGGAGTGGATGAGCGCGATGACCTATCAGGCGGCCTCCGGTGCCGGCGCGCAGAACATGCGTGAACTGATCAAGCAGATGGGCGCGACCCACGCCGCTGTCGCCGATCAACTGGCTGACCCGGCCAGTGCGATCCTCGATATCGACCGCCGTGTGGCCGAGGCCATGCGCAGCGATGCTTACCCGACCGAGAACTTCGGCGTGCCATTGGCCGGTAGCCTGATCCCGTGGATCGACAAGGAACTGCCTAACGGTCAGAGTCGCGAAGAGTGGAAGGCCCAGGCCGAAACCAACAAGATCCTGGGGCGCTTCAAGAACCCGATCCCGGTGGATGGCATCTGCGTGCGCATTGGCGCCATGCGTTGCCACAGCCAGGCGCTGACTATCAAGTTGAACAAAGATGTGCCGATCGCCGATATCGAAGGGCTGATCAGCCAGCACAACCCTTGGGTCAAGCTGGTGCCGAACAACCGCGATATCAGCATGCAGGAGCTGAGCCCGACCAAGGTCACCGGCACCCTGAATGTACCGGTGGGCCGCCTGCGCAAGCTGAACATGGGCAGCCAGTTCCTTGGCGCGTTCACCGTTGGCGACCAACTGCTGTGGGGCGCGGCTGAGCCGTTGCGTCGCATGTTGCGGATTTTGCTGGAGCGTTGATCGCTTGAGGCAATAACAGAAACCCGCGTTCTGGTGACAGGCGCGGGTTTTTTGTTGCCCTTGTGATCGTTCCCACGCTCTGCGTGGGAATGCAGCTCTGGACGCTCTGCGTCTGCTTTAGAGGCGTGACGCGGAGCGTCACAGGAGGCGTTCCCACGCAGAGCGCGGGAACGATCAGGGGGGCTGTAATTGCCTCACCCTCTACCACCCGGTAAAGTGCCGCTCCCCCGTAATGCCCGAGGCAATCCCATGACCCAGACCTTTGAAATCGCCGTGATCGGCGCTACCGGTACCGTTGGCGAAACCCTGGTGCAGATTCTCGAAGAGCTGGAGTTCCCGGTGGGCACCTTGTACCTGCTGGCGGGTAGCAACTCGGCGGGGGCTTCGGTGCCGTTTCGGGGCAAGAACGTGCGGGTCAAAGAGGTCGACACGTTTGATTTCAGCAAGGTGCAGTTGGCGTTCTTCGCTGCAGGCCCCGCGGTGACCCTGAGCTTCGCCCCGCGTGCCACCGCCGCTGGCTGCGCGGTGATCGACTTGTCTGGCGCATTGCCCGCCGAGCAGGCGCCGCAAGTGGTGCCGCAGGCCAACGCCCATGTGCTGGGCGCGTTGAAAAAGCCTTTCCAGCTCGGCAGCCCGAGCCCTTGTGCCACCTACCTCGCGGTGGTGCTGGCACCGTTGCGCAATGTAGTGGACATCCAGCGCGTGAGCGTCACCGCCAACCTGGCCATCTCTGCCCAGGGCCGCGAGGCCGTCAGCGAGTTGGCGCGCCAGACTGCCGAACTGCTGAACGTGCGTCCCTTGGAGCCAGCGTTCTTCGATCGGCAAGTGGCGTTCAACCTGCTCGCGCAAGTCGGCACGCCAGACGTCCAAGGTCATACCGCCCTGGAGAAGCGCCTCGTACACGAACTGCGTGCGGTGCTGGAAACACCTTTACTAAAGATTTCCGCCACCTGCGTTCAAGCCCCGGTGTTTTTCGGCGATAGCCTGACTGTGTCGCTGCAACTGGCCGCGCCGGTCGACCTGGCCGCGGTGAACCGCGCCCTCGACGCTGCGCCGGGAATCGAGCTGGTCGAGGAGGGCGATTACCCCACAGCCGTAGGCGATGCCGTCGGCCAGGACGTGGTGTACGTCGGGCGAGTTCGCGCAGGTATCGACGACCCGGCGGAACTAAATCTTTGGTTGACGTCAGATAACGTACGCAAAGGCTCGGCCCTGAACGCCGTGGAACTGGCGCAGTTGTTGATAAAAGACCTTGTGTAAAAGATACTTGGCGGCAATTTGTAGATTGATTCTAGCCAGGCGCTATGCTTGGTCCCAAGTGAAACACAAGCGCGTCGGTGACCTATCGGCTCGCCATGCCTTATGGCAGCGGTTACCAACCTTCTCGCAGAGCGGGAAGTGTTCAAACAAAGGATGAGGCTATGGTTCAAGTTCGCAAACTGGTGTTAGCAATAGCGGCCGCCTCGGCGCTGTCCTCCGGTATGGCGCAGGCGCTGCAACTTGGGGAGATGACCCTCAAGTCGAAGTTGAACCAGCCGCTGTCGGTGGAAATCGAATTGCGCGATGTGGGCGGCCTCACGGCGTCCGAGATCACCCCCAGCCTGGCTTCGGCCCAGGCCTTCGTGGATGCGGGTGTCGACCGCCAGGCGTTTCTCGATGACCTGACGTTCACGCCGGTGATCAACCCCGAAGGTCGCAGCGTGGTACGTGTGACCTCCAGCAAGCCGCTGCCCGATTCCTACGTGCGTTTCCTCATGCAGGTGCAATGGCCCAATGGCCGCTTGATGCGTGACTACAGTGTGCTGCTCGACCCGGCCAAGTTTGACCAGCCGGCACCGACTGCCAGCGCGCCGGCCAGCTCTGCGCCTGCCACTGGCACGCTTGCCCGGCACACCACCACGCCCCACGATACCTTGTGGGAGATTGCCGCGAAGAACCGTCACGGCGCCTCGGTCCAGCAAACGATGTTGGCTATCCAGGCGCTTAACCCGGATGCCTTTGTCGACGGCAACATCAACCGCCTGAAAACCGGCCAGGTGCTACGCCTGCCGGATATCACCCAAAGTACAGCCCTGGCCCAGCCGCAAGCGATTGCCGAAGTGAGTGCGCAGAACGCAGCCTGGCGCCAGCGCCAGCGTAGTCCTCAGGGGCAAGTGGCTGGTAAGCCGCAGTTGGATGCAACCCGGCGCACCCAGGCCGGCAATGCGCCGTCGAGCACCCAGGCCAAGGACAATTTGAGTCTGGTATCGGCGCAAGCCGCCAAGAAAGGTGGCAAAGGCGCAGCTGGGGACAGCCGCGCCCTGAGCGACAAGCTGGCGATGACCCAGGAAGAGCTCGACACCACGCGGCGCGACAACGAAGAACTGAAAAGCCGTGCCGCCGACCTGCAAAGCCAGCTGGACAAGCTGCAGAAGCTGATCCAGCTGAAGAATGACCAATTGGCTCGTTTGCAGGCGCAAACCGGTGAGCCCGCCGCGATCCCCGCACAGTTGCCCGGTGAGCCTGCAGCCGAGCCTGCGGCCCCTGTTGCAACGCCAGCGCCAGCGCCTGAACCTGTCAAGCCGGCTGCCGCGCCGGCCAGTACCGAAGGCAAGTTCAATGATCTGCTGACCAACCCGATTGTGCTCGGCATCCTTGGCGGTGCGGCCCTGCTGGTGGTGCTGCTGCTTCTGCTGCTATGGGCTCGCCATCGCAATGCTCGCCGTGAAGAAGAGAAGCATCTGCGCATGGCTCGGGCGTTGGCCGAAGAGCCTGAGTTCGTTTCCAATATCGATCAAGACCTGCCGCCTGACAGCTTCGAGGGCCTTGAAGTGCCGCCGCCGAGCGTCAAGCTCGCCACCGCAGTGGCGCCAGCAGCCGCACCCGCGCCAGCCCCGGTGGTCGAGACGGTTGTGGCGCCGACGGTCGCCTCCGTGCTGGCGCCGTTGGCGGTTGCCGTGGCTCAGGAAAATTCCAGCGACGCCCTGGCCCAGGCCCAATCCCATATTGACCGTGGCCACCTGAACCAGGCGGCGGATGTGCTTGAACAAGCCATCAAGCACGAGCCCAAGCGCAGTGACCTGCGTTTGAAGCTGATGGAAGTCTATGGCCTGCAGAACAACAAGGACGGGTTCGTCACCCAGGAGCGCCAGTTGGTGGCCAACGGTGAGAACCATGCCCAGGTCGAGCAGCTCAAGGCGCGCTTCCCGGCCATGGCCGTATTGGCGGCGGGTGTCAGTGCCGCAGTGGCCGCCGCAGCCCTGGATGCGCAATACGTCAAGGACCTGCTCGACGACAAGCCGGCCTCGGCTGCGCAGGCAGACACCTTCGACACCGATTTCGACTTGAGCCTGGATGACCTGGAAGCCGCCTCGCCGGCCGAGATCGCGCAAGACCAGCAAACCTTTGAAACATTGCTCAAACAACAGACCGAGTCTAAGGCCGACGCACAGGACCTGTCGGACTTTGACCTGGACCTGCAGCTGGACCCGCCCGCGTCGCAAACCGATGACGACTTCCTGTCGGGCCTTGAAGAGCAGATCAAGGATGTACCGCCAGTGGAGCCGCCGACCCTGACGCCGGCTGCGCTGGACGAATTCGACCTGCCGGAAGACTTTGACCTGTCGCTGGCGGACGAGCCGAGCAACCCTGCGGCCAAGCCCGATGCCTTCGCGTCGGAGCTGGACGACGTCAACGCTGAACTGGATCGATTGTCCCAGAGCCTGGAACATCCGCCGATCGAGCCTTCCTTCACGGCTGAAGATGCCGCGCTGGGTGCTGAGGATGAGCCGGATTTCGACTTCCTCTCGGGCACCGATGAAGTGGCTACCAAGCTCGACCTGGCCCAGGCCTATATCGACATGGGCGATGCTGACGGCGCGCGAGACATCCTGTCCGAGGTGCTGACCGAAGGCAACGAAGGCCAGCGTGGCGAAGCCAAGGAAATGCTCGGCCGAATCTAACGGCCGAGGCAGAAAAATGTGTGAGCGGGCTTGTTGTGGCGAGGGAGCTTGCTCCCGCTGGGGGGCGTAGTGCCTCTGAAAAGCGGGCTCCAGTTGCGCTGTCGAACGGGAGCAAGCTCCCTCGCCACAAAAACCCCAGATTAAAAGCCCCCTCTCATGCACCCTGACGCCCTATAATGCCCGCCTTTGCGCAACTCATCAGGCTCACAGTTCTTGGCAAATATAGATAACGCGGCTGCCGAAATGGCGGCCGCAGGCTTTTACCGCATCGCACTGGGCGTGGAATACAAAGGCTCGCGCTATCGCGGCTGGCAGCGTCAGGCCTCCGGGGTGCTGACGGTGCAGGAAACCCTGGAAAACGCCCTGTCCAAAGTCGCCAACTCGCCGGTGTCGCTGATGTGTGCCGGGCGTACCGATGCCGGCGTACACGCGTGTGGCCAAGTGGTGCACTTCGACACCCAGGCCGAGCGGTCGATGAAGGCGTGGGTGATGGGGGCTAATATCAATTTGCCCCATGATGTCAGTGTCAGCTGGGCCAAGGTCATGCCGGCGCATTTTCACGCCCGTTTCAAGGCCATCGCCCGCCGTTACCGCTACGTGATCTACAACGATCAGATCCGCCCGGCGCACCTCAATGAAGAAATCACCTGGAACCACCGCCCGCTGGATGCCGAGCGCATGGCCGAGGCCGCGCAGCATTTGGTCGGGGTGCATGACTTCAGCGCGTTCCGTGCCGGGCAGTGCCAGGCCAAGTCGCCGATCAAGGAAGTCCACCACCTGCGGGTGACGCGCCACGGCAAGATGATTGTGCTGGATATCCGTGCAGGTGCCTTCCTGCATCACATGGTGCGCAACATCGCTGGCGTGCTGATGACCATCGGCACCGGTGAGCGCCCGGTGGAGTGGGCCAAGGAAGTGCTGGATAGCCGCATTCGCCGCACGGGCGGGGTCACGGCGCATCCGTTCGGCCTTTACCTGGTGGATGTGGAGTACCGCGACGAGTTCGAATTACCGGAACGCTTTATCGGGCCGCACTTCCTCACCGGTTTCAGCGAACTTGGCGGCTGACGCCCGGAAAAGCTTTTGTTACCATCCGGGACTTTCTCGGTCCAACCCTGAGGTTCCTACGACATGTCAGCCGTTCGCAGCAAGATTTGCGGGATTACCCGCATAGAAGACGCGCTGGCGGCAGTCGAAGCGGGGGCGGATGCCATTGGCCTGGTGTTTTATGCCAAGAGCCCACGGGCGGTGAATGTGCTGCAGGCGCGGGCGATCATCGCTGCATTGCCGCCCTTCGTGACCACCGTGGGGTTGTTCGTCAACGCCAGCCGCTGCGAGCTCAACGAAACCCTGGATGCGGTGCCGCTGGATATGTTGCAGTTCCATGGCGACGAATCGCCAGAGGAATGCGAAAGCTATCAGCGCCCGTACATCAAGGCGTTGCGGGTCAAGGCCGGGGACGATATCGCCGCAGCCTGCGCCGCTTATACCGGCGCTCGCGGGATTCTGTTGGACACCTACGTCGAAGGCGTACCTGGTGGCACGGGCGAGGCGTTCGACTGGACGCTGATTCCCGAGGGGTTGAGCAAACCGGTCATTCTCGCGGGTGGGCTCACTCCAGCGAATGTCCAGGCGGCCATCGAACAGGTCCGGCCGTATGCCGTGGACGTCAGCGGTGGGGTGGAGCAGGGCAAGGGGATCAAGGACTCGAGCAAGATTCGCGCGTTCATGCAGGCCGTGCGCAACAGCAGTGGTGGGATGTGACGGCTGGCAGTCTGCCGCCGTCCATAACTACCACTGTGTAAAACAGCCCGGCGCCGCCTGTGGGTGGCCCGGAAACGAAGTGGCAACCCTGCGCAGGCAGGTTGTCTGGACGGCTGAGGATACGGGCGGGAAATGGCAGGTCCAACGTCTGACCCCGTCCCGTCTGTGTCATCGCCACATATGAATTTAGCTCAAGGGCATACGCGGGGCTGTGTTCGAGCCACCGGTACTGGAGAAAAGAAAGCATGAGCAACTGGTTAGTAGACAAACTGATCCCTTCGATCATGCGTTCCGAGGTGAAGAAAAGCTCGGTTCCTGAAGGTCTGTGGCACAAATGCCCATCCTGCGACGCGGTGCTGTATCGCCCGGAGCTGGAAAAGACCCTGGACGTTTGCCCCAAGTGCAACCACCACATGCGTATTGGCGCACGCGCCCGTATCGACATCTTCCTGGATGCCGATGGCCGTAATGAGCTGGGTGCCGACCTGGAGCCGGTTGACCGTCTCAAGTTCCGCGACAGCAAGAAGTACAAGGACCGCCTGGTCGGCGCACAGAAGCAGACTGGCGAAAAAGACGCGCTGATTTCGGTCAGCGGCAAGCTGCTGGGCATGCCGGTAGTAGTCTCGGCCTTCGAATTCTCCTTCATGGGCGGTTCCATGGGTGCCATCGTCGGTGAGCGCTTTGTTCGCGCTGCCAACTATGCCCTGGAAAACCGTTGCCCGATGATCTGCTTCGCCGCCTCCGGTGGTGCGCGTATGCAGGAAGCCCTGATTTCCCTGATGCAAATGGCCAAGACCTCGGCGGTACTGGCGCGTCTGCGTGAAGAAGGCATTCCGTTCATCTCCGTACTGACCGACCCGGTCTACGGCGGCGTCTCCGCCAGCCTGGCGATGTTGGGCGATGTGATCGTTGGCGAGCCTAAAGCCCTGATCGGTTTTGCCGGCCCGCGCGTAATCGAGCAGACCGTGCGGGAAAAACTGCCGGAAGGCTTCCAGCGCAGCGAGTTCCTGCTGGAGCACGGTGCGATCGACCTGATCATTCCGCGTGGCGAACTGCGCCCTCGCCTGGGCAGCCTGCTCGCGCAAATGATGGGCTTGCCGACGCCTGTGTACATCGCGCCTAAGGTCGAGCCGATCGTCGTGCCGCCGGTGCCAGCAAACCTATGACCCAACGTACCCTGGGCGAATGGCTCGCCTACCTTGAGCAGTTGCATCCGTCCGCCATCGACATGGGCCTGGAGCGCTCGCAACAGGTAGCGGCCCGCCTCGGGTTGGGCCAGCCGGCACCGCGTGTGATCACGGTGACCGGCACCAACGGCAAAGGCTCCACCTGTGCCTTTGTCGCCGCGCTGTTGCAGGCCCAGGGCCTCAAAGTCGGCGTGTACAGTTCGCCGCACCTGCTGCGCTACAACGAGCGGGTGCAGCTCAATGGCGTCGAAGCCACTGATGCCCAGCTGTGCGAAGCCTTCGCAGCCCTGGAAGCCGGGCGTGGCGACATTTCCCTGACCTATTTCGAGATGGGCACCCTGGCGGCGTTCTGGCTGTTCGAGCGTGCGCAACTGGATGTGGTCGTGCTGGAAGTCGGCCTCGGCGGGCGCCTGGATACTGTCAACGTGGTGGATGCCGACCTGGCCCTGGTAACCAGCATTGGTGTCGATCATGCCGATTACCTGGGCAATACCCGCGAATCGGTGTCTTTTGAAAAGGCCGGGATCTTCCGCCAGGGCCGTCCGGCGCTGTGTGGTGACCTGGACCCACCGCAACCCTTGCTCGACAGGGCGCGCGAACTGGATTGCCCGTTCTACCTGCGGGGTCGCGAGTTCACCCTGGACATCGGCCACACCCATTGGCAATGGCGTGGGCAGGATGCACGTGGCCAACGGGTAGAGCTGCTTGATTTGCCGTTGCTGAACCTGCCGATGGAAAACGCCGCGCTCGCGCTGCAAGCCTATTTGCTGCTGGATCTGCCGTGGGACGCCGCGCAGATCGCCGCGACCTTGCTGGCAACGAAAGTGGTGGGGCGCCTCGATCGCCGAACCTTCGACTGGCAAGGCAAGCGCCTGAGCCTGATGTTGGATGTAGGCCATAACCCCCATGCTGCGCAGTACCTGGCTGAGCGTCTGGCGCGTACGCCGCCGGTGGGGCGTCGCCTGGCGGTGTTCGGGTTGTTGGTCGACAAGGACCTGGACGGCGTGGTTGCGCCACTGCTGGGCAGCGTCCAGTCTTGGGCCGTTGCGCCGCTGGACACGCCACGCAGCCGTCCTGCGGTTGAGTTGGAAACTGCCTTGCAGAACCTTGGCGCGCCGGTGACGTCGTATGCAAGCGTCACTGCAGCCCTGGAGGCGCAGTGTGCGGTAGCGACGGCCGAGGACGAAATCCTGTTGTTCGGATCATTTTATTGTGTTGCCGAGGCGCTTGAATGGCTGGCCCGGCGCTCCACGGAGGAAGCTGCACATGGCATTACTGGATAGCGCATACAAGCAGCGAATGGTCGGGGCCCTGGTGCTGGTGGCGTTGGCGGTAATCTTTTTGCCGATGCTGTTTTCCCGCCAGGACGAACAGCGCCAGGTGGTGGTTGAAGCTCCCGCTGCGCCCCAGGCGCCGGTGGTGCCGCAGGTTCAGGTCGAACCGGTGGTCGTGCCTGAGCCTCAGGTGTTGCCGGAAGAGCCTGTGCCCGTCGAGGAGGAGGTCGTCACACAGCAGGCGCCTTCACAGGCCCCTTCGATGCCGGTGCAGCCAAGTGTGCCGGTGGTCAAGCCAACGCCAGCCCCGGCTGTCGCCGCCAAACCGGCTGCACCGGCGCCAGCGCCCAAGCCGGTAGCGCCGCAGCCTGCAGCGCCTGGCAAGCCGGATGTGGGGCAGAGTCGCATCGACCCTAATGGCCTGCCGATCAGTTGGTCGATCCAGCTGGCCAGCCTGGCCAATCGCGAAAGTGCCGACGCCTTGCAGAAAAAGCTGCGTGCCCAGGGGTATAACGCTTATATCCGCAGCGCTGACGGCAAGAATCGTGTGTTTGTCGGGCCGCTGATCGAGCGTGCGGAGGCAGATCGCCTGCGCGATTTGCTGGGTCGTCAGCAGAACCTCAACGGGTTTGTGGTGCGTTTCCAGCCCGAGCGCGGCTGAACGGGCAATATGCTCTAAATGTGGGAGCTGGCTTGCCTGCGATGACGGTGGTTCAATCGACAACGATGTCGAGCGTGCCGCCTTCATCGCAGGCAAGCCAGCTCCCACATTGGTTTGTGCTGGGGTTGAAATGCGATTGGCCCGTCACAATCTATTGATTTGCAAAGCACCCGCAATCACCGCTTACCGATAGCCCGGCGCTCTGCTAAAATGCGCCGCCTTATCCGTACGTAGGCTGCACTGTGCCATTTACCTGGGTTGATTGGGCGATCGTTGCAATCGTCGCCATCTCCGCTTTGATCAGTCTGAGCCGCGGCTTCGTAAAAGAAGCACTGTCGTTGCTGACCTGGATCATCGCAGGAGTCGTAGCCTGGATGTTCGGTGGTTCACTGTCGGTCTACCTGGCCGGGTACATAGAGACACCTTCGGCTCGCGTCATCGCGGGCTGCGCCATCATGTTCATCGCCACGCTGTTGGTGGGGGCAATGGTCAATTATCTTATTGGCGAGTTGATACGTGTCACCGGCCTCTCCGGGACCGATCGATTTCTCGGCATGGCCTTCGGGGCTGCGCGTGGCGCGTTGCTGGTGGTCGTGGCGGTCGGGCTGTTGAGCCTGGGGCCGGTACAGCAGGATTCGTGGTGGCAGGAGTCGGTACTCGTGCCAAAATTTCTATTGGTTGCAGACTGGTCCAAGAACCTCATCCTGGGGTGGAGCAGTCAGTGGCTGGCCAGCGGAATCAGCGTACCCGCTGATCTTCCGTTCAAGGAGCACCTCTTACCGGCCAAAACGCCTCAGTAAGCTGTGTTCAGTCAAGATTCATTAAGTAGGGGTTGCGTCGCATGTGTGGCATCGTCGGTATCGTCGGTAAGTCGAACGTCAATCAGGCGCTGTATGACGCGCTAACCGTCCTCCAGCACCGCGGCCAGGACGCTGCCGGTATTGTGACCAGCCACGACGGCCGGTTATTCCTGCGCAAGGACAATGGCCTGGTGCGTGACGTGTTCCATCAGCGTCACATGCAGCGCCTCGTCGGGCACATGGGCATTGGCCATGTGCGCTACCCGACTGCCGGTAGTTCGACCTCGGCCGAAGCTCAACCGTTCTACGTCAACTCGCCTTACGGCATCACCTTGGCGCACAACGGTAACCTGACCAACGTTGAACAACTGGCCAAGGAGATCTACGAATCTGACCTGCGCCACGTCAACACCAGCTCCGATTCGGAAGTGCTGCTCAACGTGTTCGCCCACGAGCTGGCCCAGCGCGGCAAGCTGCAGCCGACCGAAGAAGACGTGTTCGCCGCCGTGATCGACGTGCACAACCGTTGCGTCGGTGGTTATGCGGTGGTGGCGATGATCACCGGTTACGGCATCGTTGGTTTCCGCGACCCCCACGGCATTCGCCCGATCGTGTTCGGCCAGCGTCACACCGACGAAGGCGTCGAGTACATGATCGCTTCCGAAAGCGTGTCCCTGGACGTGCTGGGCTTCACCCTGATCCGCGACCTGGCGCCGGGCGAGGCTGTCTACATTACTGAAGACGGCAAGCTGCACACCCGTCAGTGCGCCGTAGCGCCGAAACTCACCCCGTGCATCTTCGAACACGTCTACCTGGCGCGTCCGGATTCGATCATCGACGGCGTCTCGGTCTACAAGGCGCGCCTGCGCATGGGCGAGAAGCTGGCCGAGAAGATCCTGCGCGAGCGTCCCGAGCACGATATCGATGTGGTCATCCCGATCCCGGATACCAGCCGTACCGCTGCGCTGGAGCTGGCCAACCACCTGGGCGTCAAGTTCCGCGAAGGCTTCGTGAAGAACCGCTACATCGGCCGTACCTTCATCATGCCCGGCCAGGCTGCACGCAAGAAATCGGTACGCCAGAAGCTCAACGCCATCGAGCTTGAGTTCCGCGGCAAGAACGTAATGCTGGTAGATGACTCCATCGTGCGGGGCACCACCTGCAAGCAGATCATCCAGATGGCCCGCGAAGCCGGGGCGAAGAACGTGTACTTCTGTTCCGCTGCGCCTGCGGTGCGTTACCCGAACGTGTACGGTATCGACATGCCGAGCGCCCATGAGCTGATCGCGCATAATCGTTCGACCCAGGACGTGGCCGACCTGATCGGCGCCGACTGGCTGATCTACCAGGACCTGCCGGACCTGATCGAAGCGGTTGGCGGTGGCAAGATCAAGATCGAGCAGTTCGACTGCGCCGTGTTCGACGGCAAGTACGTGACCGGCGATGTCGACGAGGCCTACCTGAACAAGATCGAGCAGGCGCGCAACGACTCGTCGAAGATCAAGACACAGGCGGTCAGCGCGATCATCGACCTGTATAACAACTGAGTAAACACCGGCCCTGAGGGGCCGGTTTTGTATCTTAAACAAAGAATTGAATAAGGAGTCGCAGCATGAGTCAGGAATGGGATGCCGGTCGGTTGGACAGCGACCTCGATGGCGTAGCTTTCGATACCCTGGCTGTGCGCGCCGGCCAGCACCGTACCCCGGAAGGTGAGCACGGCGACCCGATGTTCTTCACCTCCAGCTACGTGTTTCGTACTGCCGCCGACGCCGCTGCGCGGTTTGCTGGCGAAGTGCCGGGCAACGTGTATTCGCGCTACACCAACCCGACCGTGCGTGCGTTTGAAGAGCGCATCGCGGCTCTGGAAGGTGCCGAGCAGGCCGTGGCGACTGCCACCGGCATGGCGGCCATCCTGGCCGTGGTGATGAGCCTGTGCAGCGCCGGCGACCATGTGCTGGTATCGCGCAGCGTGTTCGGCTCGACCATCAGCCTGTTCGAGAAGTACTTCAAGCGTTTCGGTATTGAAGTCGATTACGTGCCCCTGGCGGACCTGTCCGGTTGGGAGGCGGCCATCAAGGCCAATACCAAGCTGTTGTTCGTCGAATCGCCGTCCAACCCGCTCGCAGAGCTGGTGGACATCGCCGCGCTGGCCGAAGTCGCGCATGCCAAGGGCGCGATGCTGGTGGTGGACAACTG
This sequence comes from Pseudomonas sp. Pse35, assembly GCF_024519715.1. Taxonomy (NCBI): domain Bacteria; kingdom Pseudomonadati; phylum Pseudomonadota; class Gammaproteobacteria; order Pseudomonadales; family Pseudomonadaceae; genus Pseudomonas; species Pseudomonas sp. Pse35. Next base: position 23,093 of record NZ_JALJRP010000015.1, read on the forward strand.
CTTCTGCACCCCGGCCTTGCAGCAACCGCTGAAGCTGGGTGCGGACATCGTGGTGCACTCGGCAACCAAGTTCATCGACGGCCAGGGCCGTTGCATGGGCGGCGTGGTGGCCGGTCGCAGCGAGCAGATGAAGGAAGTGGTGGGCTTCCTGCGCACCGCCGGCCCGACCCTCAGCCCGTTCAACGCCTGGATCTTCCTCAAAGGCCTGGAAACCCTCAGCCTGCGTATGAAAGCTCATTGTGCCAACGCCCAGGCCCTGGCCGAGTGGCTGGAGCAGCAGGACGGTATCGAGAAGGTGCATTACGCCGGCCTCAAGAGCCACCCGCAACACGCCTTGGCCCAGCGTCAGCAGCGTGGCTTCGGCGCGGTGGTGAGTTTCGAAGTCAAGGGCGGCAAAGACGGTGCCTGGCGCTTTATCGATGCGACGCGGTTGATCTCCATTACCGCCAACCTGGGTGACAGCAAAACCACCATCACCCACCCGAGCACCACCTCCCACGGGCGCCTGGCGCCGCAGGAGCGTGAAGCGGCCGGTATCCGTGACAGCCTGATCCGCATCGCGGTGGGCCTGGAAGACGTTGCTGACTTGCAGGCAGACCTGGCCCGCGGGCTGGCGGCCTTGTGATCGAGTGGTCCATGGAGGCCGCAGCGGCCAGTAACGGGCGCGTGGCGTTGGTGACGGGCGCGGCGCGGGGCATTGGCCTCGGGATTGCCGCGTGGCTGATCAGCGAAGGCTGGCAGGTGGTGTTGACCGACCTGGACCGCGAGCGCGGTGCCAAGGTGTCCAAGGTGCTGGGCGACAACGCCTGGTTTATCACCATGGACGTGGCCGACGAGAAGCAAGTGGCCCAGGGTGTCGCCGAGGTGCTGGGGCAGTTCGGGCGCCTGGATGCGTTGGTGTGCAACGCGGCGGTGGCCGACCCGCGCAATATCACCCTGGAAAGCCTCGACCTGGCGTACTGGAATCGGGTGCTGGCGGTCAACCTCAGTGGGCCGATGCTGCTGGCCAAGCACTGCGCGCCTTACCTGCGTGCCCATGGCGGTGCCATCGTCAACCTGGCCTCGACCCGGGCGCGTCAATCCGAGCCTGACACCGAAGCCTATGCGGCCAGCAAAGGTGGGCTGTTGGCCCTGACCCACGCCCTGGCCATGAGCCTTGGGCCGGAAGTGCGGGTCAATGCGGTCAGCCCTGGCTGGATCGACGCACGTGACCCGGCTGCGCGGCGTGCAGAGCCGCTCACCGACGCCGATCATGCCCAGCATCCGGCGGGCAGGGTAGGGACAGTGGAGGACGTGGCGGCGATGGTAGCCTGGTTGCTGTCACGCCAGGCCGGGTTCGTCACCGGGCAAGAGTTCGTGGTGGACGGCGGCATGAGCAAGAAGATGATTTACAGCGAGTAGGGCGGGTAGCTGTCTTGAAGTCATTTTGTCTTTTTCAGAAAAACTTCAAGCAGGCTATTGACTTAGGTCCGCTACCTGCGTAAATTTCGCGGCCTCAACGAAGCAAAGGGTGATTAGCTCAGCTGGGAGAGCATCTGCCTTACAAGCAGAGGGTCGGCGGTTCGATCCCGTCATCACCCACCACTTCTTGAGAGTTTTGCCCTAGGGCAAGACGCAACGTTAAAGGTTGCACTGACGCGCAGCGGTAGTTCAGTCGGTTAGAATACCGGCCTGTCACGCCGGGGGTCGCGGGTTCGAGTCCCGTCCGCTGCGCCATATTTTCCAGGTTCGATATGTCGGGCTTGAGATTGAACAGCCAAGGCTGATCGATCAGATGTTTAAAGGTGGTTGAGGGTTCATGCTCAATCAGCCAAGCGATACGCAGCGGTAGTTCAGTCGGTTAGAATACCGGCCTGTCACGCCGGGGGTCGCGGGTTCGAGTCCCGTCCGCTGCGCCATATCTGCATCAAGGCCCACTGAACGCCTTGAAGCACAAGGAAAGCCAGTGGCTCACCTTGATCCGATAGCAAAGACCCTGGTCGAAAGACCGGGGTTTTTTGTGTTTGGGGTTTGAAAAAAATCCATCTTCTTCGCTGCCATCAGCGCTCATTATCGGCAAACGGCCGACAGATCATTTCGATTCTGTCGGCCGTTTTGCGTTCTTGTGTCAAAAAATTTCAATGTGGTTATTTGCCGCAGGCGCAGAAACCTTTAAAGTTAACCCTTCGGTCAACTTTGCACTGTCATCATGGCCTTTTGATTCGTCGAGAAAGGTTTCTGCAAGTCTCCAGATTCGGTGTACTTAACCATAAGGGCGGATTTATAACCGCTCAGAGGATGATCCATGTCCAACCGTGAAATAACCCGGCGCTCGTTCCTCCAGGGCGGGCTGGTGGCGGGTGTGAGTGTCACGCTCACGCCGCTCAGCACCCAGGCGCTGGCTGCCTTGATGGAAAACAGCGTGACCGTGCCGTCTGAAAAGTGGCTTGGCCATAACGGCAAGGCGCGCCAGCGTAACGATGCCTTGTCGAAAGTCTGCGGCAGCAAGGTGTTTGCCCGCGACATCCGTTCCAAGGACATGCCTGGCTGGCCCCAGCAGCAAGGTCACGCCATGTTGCTCAAAACCATCAAGGCCGACCACATCTACGCGGGCTACGACCTGTCGTGGCTTGGCGCCGAGCTGCAGCCGGACCGTATTGTCACCGCTGCCGACCTGGACAAGGACGGTATCGTCTTCCCGGAAGAACATGCGCCGGCCCCGTTGCTACCCGAGGGCAAAGTGCCGATGTTCATCGGTCACCCGGTGGCGATCCTGATCTGGAACGACTTCGAGCGTTTCCGTCAGGCCAAGAACAAACTCAAGTTCAATGACAAGGCGATTCGTTACGGCGCCAAAGTGCCGTATTACGAAGGTGACCCCTACGGTAGCTTCCGCTACGTGCGCGTGGGTGGCCCGACCTCGGCCGATGAAGACGAATTCGCCAGCCTCAAGGATTCGATCCTGTTCCCGATGCTGAAAAACCGTCGCCCAGTGTGGAATTCCCAGCCGAACCTGCACGGCAACCTGACCGAGCGCGGGCTGTTCTACGCCGAGCGCATGAAGAGCCAGATCAACACGCCACCGGACAACTGGCTAGTGTTTGACGAGCGCTACAAAACCCCATCGATCGAACCGGCCGCCATGGAGCCGGACAACGGCAACGGTTGGTACGATCCAGCGACCAAAACCCTGCACTTTGTGGTGGCCACCCAGTGCCCATTGGAAGTTGCGACCGAGACCGCCAAGATGATCTCGCCGTCGCGCTTCGGCCTGGCTCATCTGAACATGCACCCGGGTTACACCGTGGGTTACGGTTCCAAAGACCACAACATTTTCGTCTACTACGCCGCCCTCGCTGCGTTGTATGGCGCTGGTGTGCCGGTGCGCCTGGCCAACGACCGTTACGAGCAATTCCAGAGCGGCATCAAGCGTCACCCATTCGATATCCGCTATCAGTTGGCGGTCGACAAGAACGACCACAGCTTCAAAATCTTCCTCGCCGACATGAGCGTCGACGGCGGTGGCCGGATCAACTACAGCCCATCGGTGGCTGCGGTCGGCGCCACGGCGGCGCAGTCGATCTACTACATGCCGCAGAACGACCTGCAAGTCACCGCGTACCATTCCCGTGGCGTTGAAGCCGGTTCGATGCGGGGCTACGGCACCCTGCAAAGCATGGCGGCGACCGAAATGATGGTCGACGAAATCGCCGGCCGCCTTGGTGTGGATGCCATCGAGCTGCGGCGCAAGAACGCATTGCGTTCGGGCATGAAGAACACCCAGGGCGCGATCCCTGCCGGTGCGTTGCGGCTGCACGAAATTCTCGACAAGGCCGCTGTGCACGACGTGTGGAAAAACCGTGACGCGATCAAGCAACAACGCGAAGCCGCAGACCCGGATAACTGGTATGGCGTCGGTTTTGCCATCTGCCAGAAAGACTTCGGCACCGGTTCCGAAGCGCCGATGGCCAGTGTTGAATTCAGCGCTGACGGTCGCATCAGCCTGCGCCACATCGGAATCGAAATCGGCACCGGCATGTCCACTTCGCAGTCGCTGGTGGTTGCCGACTTCCTCGGCAGCCCGGCCCACGAAGTGAAGACCGGCGAAACACAATGGCAGGAAATGCAACTGGTCACCGGCGGCAACCCTTACACCATGAGCCAGGCCGAGCAGGACAACCTGCTGCGTAACCCGCGTTGGGTGGGCAAGCTCGCTTCGGCGTCTTCGGCGACCAACTCGGCGTACTACTTCAGCCACGCCACCCGCGAAGCGGCGCGTGTGCTGTTCAACCACGGCCTGTGGCCAGCGGCGCTAGAGATCTGGCGCCAGGGCCCGTTCGGCGGCCAGGCCAACCCCTATGTGGTACGCCGCGAAGACGCACATTGGGTGGACGGCAAGCTCACCGCCAACGGCATGCAGCCATTGAGCTTTGAAGAGCTGGCCAGGCGCGCTCATGAGCGAGGCCTGGTCACCGCTGCCACGGTCCACGGGTTCAACCGCTGGAGCTGGGCCGAGGCTGAGTACAGCATCGACGGCGTGCGCGAGCGCCTGCCGCTCGACGGTCTGGCGGTGAAATACGGCGATGGCGCACCGAAAGCCAAGCAGGCGCTGATGAGCACTGCCGGTTTCCACCTGCTCGATCGCCAGAACGTCAGCTATCCCGCCACCCAGTTGAATAACGCTGCGGTGACGTACTACAGCCCCGTCGCCACGTTGGTCGAGTTGAAGGTCAACAAGGGTTCGGCGCAGGTCGAAGTGCTCAATCACCATTCATGGGTCGAGTGCGGGCGTGTGCTGGTTGAAGAGTTGGTCAAAGGCCAGCTCGAGGGTGGAGTGGCCATGGGTATCGGTCACGCGTTGATGGAGGAAATGCCGTTGTACGAAGGCGGGCCGGGGGAGGGCGACTGGAACTTCAACCGCTACCGTCTGCCGATGGCGCGTCACGTTGCCGTATGGAAGCAGACCTCGGAGATTCTGCCGGCGCTGTCGCCAAGCGACCCGTCCAAAGGTATCGCTGAAGTGGTGATGATCCCGATTGTCGGGGCCATCGGTAATGCGGTGGCACACGCCATCGGTAAACGTGTTCGCGACCTGCCAATCACGGCTGCACGCATCAAGGAGGCCCTCAATGGCTAACCGTCCGCTTCAACTGACCCTCAATGGTCAACCCGTCGGCCCGGTGGACATCCCTGATGACCTGCCGATGATCGACTACCTGCACGAATACAAAAACCTCACGGGCTCGCGGCTGGGCTGCGGCCAAGGCATTTGCCACGCCTGTGTGGTGATCGTCGACAACCCGGACGGCACCAGCGAAGAAGTGCGCACCTGCATCACCGGCGCGCATTACTTCGAAGGCAAGCAAGTGCGCACTATCGAAGGCCACGCCAAGCGCGATGAGTCGGGCCAGGTCACTGAGCTCAACCCGATCCAGCAGCGCTTCGTGGATGAGTTCGCCTTTCAGTGCAGCTATTGCGCGCCGGGCTTCGTCAACGCGGCGACCGTGTTGGTGGAGAAACTGCAACGCCAGCCGACCGTGTACAGCAAGCTGGAACAAGTCATCGAGGACAGCCTCGGTCATCACGTCTGCCGTTGTACCGGGTACGTGCGCTATTACAACGCCACCCGCAACGTGCTGACCGATCTCGGCCTGGTCAAGGAGGGTTAAGCATGAAGCTTTTTCTGACCCGCCTGGCCTTGGCGGTCGGCTTGGCCGCGCCGGTATTGTTTGCCCACGCTGGTGATCAAGCCAAGCGCGGCGAATACCTCGCCCGCGCCGCTGACTGCATGGCCTGCCACACTGCACCGGGCGGCGCGCCGTTTGCCGGCGGCCTGCCGATTGTCTCGCCGTTTGGCACCATCTATGGCACCAATATCACGCCAAGCAAAGAACACGGCATCGGCTTGTACAGCGATGACGAGTTCTTCGCCGCGTTGACCGAAGGCAAGCGTCGCGACGGTGCGTACTTGTATCCGGCGATGCCCTACACCTCGTACCACCTGATGCCGCGTGAAGACTCGGACGCCATTCATGCGTACCTCAAAACCATCGAGCCGATCGAGCGCGCAGCGCCTGTGACGAGCCTGAGCTTTCCCTTCAACGTGCGCCTGGGCCTGATGGGCTGGAACGTGCTGTACGGCAAAGCGCTGAAACTGGAACCGGCCGAAGGCAAGAGCGAAGCCTGGAAGCGCGGCCAGTACATGGTCGAAGTGCTCGGCCACTGCGGCGAATGCCACACCCCACGTGGCCTGCCCGGTGCGATGGAGCTGGACAAGCGCCTGACCGGCGGCATCCTCAATGGCTATCTGGCGCCCAGCCTGCTCGCCACCGACCTGGCCGCGCGCGGCTGGAATGAGCAGGACCTGGCCACGTTCCTCAAGCATGGCATGAGCGCACAAGGGACGATGTTCAACGAGATGTTCCCGGTGTTCCACAACAGCACCCAGGGCCTGAGCGATACGGACCTGGCCGCGATGGCGACCTTCCTGCTCGGTGATAAACCGCCCGCAGCCAAGGCGCTGGTCGAAGTGCCGGTGGAACACCTTGGCCCGAGCGCTCAGCGCGGCCGCCAGGAATACCTGAACGTCTGTGCCGGTTGCCATGCCGCCGATGGTGAAGGCAAGCCGCACATCGCGGTGGCGATGCGCGGCAACACCACGCTGCGTCTGGAAGACCCGCGCAACCTGGTGCGGGTGATCGAGGACGGGATTGGCGAGCAGAAGTTCTCCGGGTTCGAGCACATGCAACCGATGCCGGGCTTCGCGGGAAAACTCAGCCCGGAACAACTCACCGATCTGATCAATTACCTGCGCCAAGGCTGGGGCGGGCAATCGGCGGAGCTGGCGGTGAGCGATGTGCAGAAGCTGCAGGCTGAGGCGCCGTCCATCGAGCACAAGGCGCACTGACATGCAGCATCTGGATCTGCAGGTGATACGACGGGCGCTGGCGTGGTCGGTGGCGGGGCAGCGCATTTGGCTCTGTACGGTGCTGGCCACCTACGGCTCGGCGCCGCGGGCGCCGGGTTCGCTGCTGGCGGTGAACGCCGCTGGGCAGTGGATTGGGTCGTTGTCGGGTGGTTGCGTCGAGGAGGACTTTCTCGAACGCGTCGCCGAAGGTGCGTTTTTCGCTGCGGTCAACGTGGTGCGCTACGGCGCAGGGGACGATCCGCGCTCGCGGGTCAGCCTGCCCTGCGGCGGCATTCTCGATGTATTGGTTGAGAAGTTCGAGCCTGACTGCGAGGTGCAGGCGCACCTGCGTGAAGTGGAGTCGGCGCTGCTCGGGCAGCGCCGCTTGATTCGCCAGGTCGACCTGGCCAGCGGGGCGCGCAGCCTGGTCGCTGATTGTGAGCAGGGCGTGCGCATCGAGCGTGACAGTGAGCGGGTGCGCATCCGCGTCGGTGCAGCTCAGCGTTTATTACTGGCCGGGTACTCCAGCGTGGCGCAGGCGTGTGCCGAGTTTGCAGTCGGCCTTGGGTTCGAAGTGATTCTCTGCGACCCACGTGATGAAGTGCTCGAAGGCGTGGTGCTCAATGGCGTGGAGATTCGTCGCCAGTTGCCGTCGGTGTTTATTGCCGACGGCGGCTGTCACCGTGATACGGCGGTGGTTGCGCTGACGCATGACCCGCGTATCGACGATCTGGCGATGATGGAAGCGGTGCGTACCGACGCGTTCTACATTGGCGTGATGGGGTCGTTGCAGACCTCGCAGAAGCGCTTTGAGCGACTGCGCCGCATCGGTGGGTTGGGGGAGCCTGAACTGGCGCGGATACACGCGCCCATCGGGCTTAACCTGGGCAGCAGGACGCCGTCGGAAATTGCGTTGGCGGTATTGGCGGATATCGTACGGATTCGTAGCGGGGTTGCTCGCGACCAGCTCTGAAGCGCAGACCTGCTTAAAGGCGCGTTGTAATGTGGCGAGGGAGCTTGCTCCCGCTGGAGTGCGTAGCGCTCCCAGGCTTTTGGGGCCGCTTCGCAGCCCAGCGGGAGCAAGCTCCCTCGCCACAGTTTGCCTGTGTTTACATCCCGAATTTATCCCGCAATCCGTAGTACCAAGCCCCCAGCGCCGCAAACGGCGTGCGCAACATTTGCCCACCCGGGAACGGGTAATGCGGCAAGCCCGCAAACGCATCAAAACGCTCAGCCTGACCTCGCAAGGCCTCCGCCAGTACTTTGCCTGCCAAGTGCGTGTACGTCACGCCATGACCGCTACAGCCCTGGGAGTAATAGATGTTGTCACCCAGGCGGCCGACCTGCGGCAAACGCGACAGGGTGAGGAGGAAATTGCCGGTCCAGGCGTAGTCGATCTTCACGTTCTTCAGTTGCGGAAAGGCCTTGAGCATTTTCGGTCGGATGATCGCTTCGATATTCGCCGGGTCCCGCGCGCCATAGACCACGCCGCCGCCGAAGATCAGGCGCTTGTCGCTGGTGAGGCGATAGTAGTCGAGCAGGTAGTTGCAGTCCTCGACACAGTAATCCTGTGGCAATAAAGTCTTGGCTACTTCATCGCCCAGTGGCGCCGTGGTGATCACTTGGGTGCCGCACGGCATCGACTTGGCCGCTAGCTCCGGCACCAGATTGCCCAGGTAAGCGTTCCCCGCGACGATAATGAATTTGGCCCTGACCCTGCCTTCGGCGGTGTGTACCACCGGATTGGCACCGCGCTCAATGCGCACCGCTGCCGATTGCTCATAGATCGTGCCGCCCAGGGATTCCACAGCCGCGGCTTCACCGAGCGCCAGGTTGAGCGGGTGGATATGGCCACCGCTCATGTCCAGCAAACCCCCCACATAGTTGTCACAGGCCACCACCTCGCGGATGCGGCGCTCGTCCAGCAACTCCAGTTGCGTATGGCCGTAGCGCTCCCACAGACGCTTTTGCGACTCCAGGTGGCCCATGTGCTTGCTGTTGAGGGCGGCGAACACGCCACCGTCCTTCAAGTCGCACTGGATCTGATACTTGGCCACGCGCTCACGGATGATCCTGCCGCCTTCAAACGCCATCTGCCCCAACAACTGCGCCTGGTGAGGCCCGACGCTGCGCTCGATCACGTCGATATCGCGGCTGTAGCTGTTGACGATCTGCCCACCGTTGCGACCCGAAGCACCAAAACCCACCTTGGCGGCTTCCAGCACCGTGACGCGAAAGCCGTTCTCCAGCAAAAACAGCGCACTGGAAAGCCCGGTATAGCCGGCCCCGATCACGCATACATCGGTCTCGACTTCACCTTGCAACACAGGACGGGGCGGAACTGCATTCGCGGAAGCGGCGTAATACGACTGGGGGTAGGGGGTGTTCGCCATCCTGGAACCTCTGTTTTATATTTTTTACGAGTACGCCGATCCTACCTGAGTTGAAAATCGCCTGCCAGCCACCCGAAAATCACGGGTGTACCCGGCGCAAATAAAAAATTCGCATATTCATAGGGTTAGCTGCAAAAAAGATGTTGACACCCCTTCGGAATTCCGTAGAATGCCGCCTCACAGCAGGCACGTAGCTCAGTTGGTTAGAGCACCACCTTGACATGGTGGGGGTCGTTGGTTCGAGTCCAATCGCGCCTACCAAACAAAATCCGCTCTGCTGGGCGGTCTAGAAGGGCTCACCGAAAGGTGGGCCCTTTTTTGTTGCCTGGAATTTAGGCAAAGGAAAGTCATGACGCCGGGGCGGCGTCCTTTCAGGGCTTGTATGTCCAATCAGGCGAAAAGCGTCGCCACCGCCAGCAGGCAAATTACCTGGGCGAACAGCTGGCAGCGTATTTCGCCAAGCGTGGTCGCCATATTACTCATTTGTCCGGCATACATAGCGGGAACCCTCATTGTCGGCGTGACACCGTGAATGAACTCCAATTACACACAGTTGCATCGTGGAGTATAGGCGCTGATCAGAAATGTTCCCTGCCGACGCCCTAGCGAGTTCATCTTCACGACTTTTCCAAAAAACTGCGCTGAATGTCTGCATGGCACCGTACCGCCCGATGCCATTCCCCCCACAAAAATTATTGGTTTGCAGCAACAATTTTTCTTGTTGGACACCTCTGGGCCCAGGCAGCAAAGTTGCGCCACTGACGCTCGACCTTCCAGGTCAACAATAAAAAACCGAGCCGACTGCACGCCACTTTCAAGCTGTGAGCCCTTTGCCCACATCCTGCTGTAATGGCGCCGCAGCGCGCACTAAAGGACCTCCCCGCCATGCAAACTGTTGTGAACTTATGGCCGTTGATCGGCGTACTTGTCATCGTGGTCGGCTTTGTATTGCGCTTCAATCCGCTGTTGGTGGTCACGGCCGCCGCCATCGCCACCGGGCTTGCCGCCCAGTTCCCGCTGGAAAAAATTCTCGCCACCATGGGCGATGGTTTCCTTCAGACCCGCGCCCTGCAATTGATCCTGCTATTACCGCTGGCGGTGATTGGCCTGTTGGAGCGCCATGGCCTGCGCCTGCATGCGCAGAACTGGATTGCACGCTTCGAGCGCGCCACGGTCGGGCGCTTGCTGATCATTTATCTGTTTGTGCGTGAGTCCACGGCGGCCATGGGGTTGACCAGCCTGGGTGGGCATCCGCAGATGGTGCGGCCGCTGCTGGCGCCGATGGCCGAGGGCGCAGCGGAAAAACGCTATGGCAAGTTGCCGGATAAGCTGCGCCACAAGGTACTGGCCATGTGCGCTGCCACCGACAACGTCGGGTTGTTCTTTGGTGAGGACATCTTCGTGGCCTTTGGTGCGATTGCGTTGATGCACACCTTCCTGCTTGGCTCGGGGATTGATGTGGAGCCGCTGCACATTGCGGTGTGGGGCATCCCGACGGCGATCTGCGCCTTCATCATTCACGCTATCCGGTTGCATCGTTTCGACCGGCGCTTGACCCGCGAAATGAGCTCGGCCACCGCTCCGGTGGAGGCTGCTCAATGATTATTTCCATTCAATACCTGTACTGGCTGGCGGGCGTGCTGTTGCTGATCACCGCCGGCATGACCCTGCTCGACCGTTCCCACCCCAAGCGCTGGTCCAGTGCGCTGTTCTGGTTGTTGTTCGCCGTACCGTTCCTTATAGGCGAGCGCCTGCCTTCGGTGGTCATCGGAGTGGGTGTGGTGATGATGGCATTGATTGCGGGCTTGGGCGGCGTTGGTCGTGGCCAGCATGCCGAATTGCACGACAAGGCGTCCCGCGCCAGTGCCGGGCGCCTGGGCCACAAATTGTTCATTTCGGCGTTGGCGATTCCGCTAACCACGGTGATTGGCTCAGTGTTGCTCAAACACACCGAAATCGGTGGTGTACCGCTGCTGGACCCGAAGAACACGACCTTTGTCTCCCTCGGCATCGGTTGCCTGATCGCCCTTGGCCTGGCCTGCTGGCTGACCCGTGATACACCGGTACAGGCGTTACGCGAATCCCGTCGCCTGACCGAAGCTCTGGGCTGGGCCATGGTGCTCCCGCAAATGCTGGCGATGCTCGGGCTGTTGTTCAATGAGGCCGGGGTGGGCACGGCGGTCGCTCATGTCACCACCACCTACATCAACCTGGACTACAAGTTGGTGGCGGTGATGGTCTATGTGTTGGGCATGGCCTTGTTTACCGTGATCATGGGCAATGGTTTTGCGGCCTTTCCGGTGATGACCGGTGGCGTCGGCGTGCCGGTGCTGGTGGGGATTTACGGCGGCAATCCGGCGGTGATGGCGGCGATTGGTATGTTCTCTGGCTATTGCGGTACGTTGATGACGCCGATGGCGGCCAACTTCAATATCGTACCGGCGGCGCTACTGGAGCTGCCGGATAAAAATGCGGTGATCAAAGCCCAACTACCCACGGCGCTGATGATGCTGGTGGTCAATATCGTGCTGCTCTATCTGTTGATGTGAGGCCACTGTGCAAAACGTATTGCTGACGGGCTTCGAGCCCTTTGATAAGGCGGCGGTAAACCCTTCTTGGGAGGCCGTGCGCCAGTTGGACGGTGTGCAGTTGTGCGAGGGGGTGCAAATGGTTTCGCGTTGCTTGCCCTGCGCATTTGCCACCGCTGCCGAAACCTTGCTGCAGTTGATCAACGAACTGCGGCCGGCAATGGTCATCGCCACGGGCCTGGGGCCTGGGCGCAGTGATATTTCCGTCGAGCGCGTTGCGATCAACGTTAACGATGCGCGTATTCCCGACAATCTGGGGGCGCAGCCGATTGATATTGCGGTAGTGGATGGCGGCCCGGCGGCGTACTTCTCGACGTTGCCGATCAAGGGCATGGTCAAGGCGGTGCGTGAGGCGGGCATTGCGGCCTCGGTATCGCAGACGGCGGGGACGTTTGTGTGTAATCAGGTGTTTTATCGTTTACAGCATGCCTTGGTGGGGACTGGGGTGCGCAGTGGGTTTATTCACGTACCTGGTTTGCCTGACGCGGGCGAGCATTCGATGTCGCTATCGACAATAGTCGAGGGGTTGCGTGTGGCGGCATTGGCAGCCTGGCAAACCCAGGTAGATATCGCCTTGAGTGGTGGTCAGGTGAGCTGACGGCAGGCGCTGTTGTTTGTGTACGCTGTGTTGCGATTTCAACTACAGTTCAAGCACATATTTGCCTTGGGAAGTCACCATGTTAAAGCGTACGAAGTTCGTGTCGGTTGCGTTGTCCCTTGCGCTGTCCGTGACCAGTGGCCTTGCCTATGCAGATCCAGGTAATGGCAAAGGCCAAGGCAATAACAAGGGTGATGCCTATGGTGGGCAGGACAACGGCAAAGGTCACGGTAATAACAAAGGTAATGCCCAGGGTGGGCAAGGTAGGGGCAAGGACAATGGTGGGCCCTCCAGGAATGACTTCAGCGTTGATCGCGGTCTTGTACTGAACGTGCTGGGCGGTCACCGCGATTATTGGAGCCCAGGGCCAGCCTTACCGCCTGGCATTCAGAAAAACCTGGCACGCGGCAAGCCCCTGCCGCCGGGTATTGCCAAGAAGCTGGACGGCCGCTTGCTGGGGCAGTTGCCTCGCTACGACGGTTACGAGTGGCAGCAAGCGGGGACCGACTTGATATTGGTGGCCATCGCGACCGGTATCATCTACGAAGTTCTGAACGGCGCGTTTGATTGAGTCGCAGCGCCCTCAGGCTTCACGGCCGGGGAAAAACAACTCAAAACAGGTCACGCCATCTTCACTGCTTACACGGTACCGCCCGTTATGCAGCTGCATGATGGTCGCCACGATCGAGAGTCCCAGGCCGTTGGACTGGGCTGACCGCTCGCGGGATTCATCCACCCGGTAGAACCGTTCGAACAGCCGCGGCAGGTGCTCGGCCGGGATCGTCTGGCCGTGGTTGCTGACCCTCAGGTTGATGCCCGCGCCATCCGGCACTGCCTGGATACTCAGTTCCGAGCCCGGCGCGCCATATTTGATGGCGTTGGCGCACAGGTTGGCCAAGGCACGGCGCAGCAACATCGGCTCAGCCCAGATCACCCCTTCGCCCAAGGCGGTGATGTGCATGTCCACATCACCGGCCAGCCCCTCGAAGTAATCCGCGATGCGTTCCACTTCATCCGCTGCGTCCAGCGCCTGGCGTTGGCGCAGTGCGCTGGCGGGGTCGGTGCGGGCCAGGAACAGCATGTTGTCGAGCATTCGCGCCAGGCGTTCCAGCTCTTCGACATTGGAGGCCAGCAGTTGCTGGTAGCTCTCGATGCTGCGCTGCTGCTGCAGGGCAACCTGGGTTTCGCCGAGCAGGTTGTTGATCGGGGTACGCAGTTCGTGGGCCATATCGGTGGATACTTGGCCCAGTTGTACAAAGCCTTTGGCCAGGCGCTCAAGCATGGTGTTGAACGAGTCGATCATGGGCAGCAATTCTTTCGGCGCGCCTTGGCTGTCGAGGCGTTCGGCCAGGTTGCTGACGCCGATCCCTTGGGCATGCCGGGCCAGGCGGCGCAACGGCAGCAAGCCGCGATGAACCAGCAGGTAACCCACCAGCGCCAGGATGATCGCGGCGATACTCGCCAGGATGTAGACGCTGAGTCGATAACTGGCGAGCACCGCGGTGCGCTCGGTCATCAGGCGGCCGCTGGTGATTTGCAAGCTGCCCAGGTCGCCGGAGTCGATGGCCACGGCCACCAGCGAGAAGGGAATGCCGTTCAGGCCTGGTAAATGTTGCACGTCGCTCAATATGAGCCGGTGATCCTTGGGCAGCGGCTGGATCGACGGCAACTCAATATTCCCCGGGTTTACCAGCAGCAGTGCCTGTTTGCCGGGGGCGGTAATGCTCAGCACCGATTCGCGGTTGCCCAACATGTTCTGGAACAGCTCTGGCTTGGTCTTGATCAGGTCCAGGGTATTGCTGTCGTTGAGCAGGTTGCGTAACTGGTCCACCCGGGATATCAGCGCGGCGTCATCGCGGCGGATCAGTTCGCGCTCCAGTTCCCGGTACAGCGCCACGCCCAGGGTGGCCAGCAAGGCGAAGGCGAGCAGGGCGAAGATCAACGCCAGGCGCAGGGTCAGGGAGTAAGGGTATTGACGGTTCATGGCTGGGTATCGAAGCGGTAGCCAATGCCCCGCACGCTGTGGATCAGCTTGAGCTGGAACGGGTCGTCGATTTTCAGGCGCAGGCGGCGCACGGCGACATCCACCACATTGGTGTCGCTGTCGAAGTTCATGTCCCACACCCGCGAAGCAATCAGCGAGCGGGACAGCACCTGGTCTTGGTGCGTCGCGAACAGATGCAGCAGGGCGAACTCTTTGTTGGTCAGGGTAATGCGCGTGCCGGCGCGGGTCACCCGACGTTTGAGTACGTCAATGTGCAGGTCGGCGATTTGCAGTTGTTCTTCATCCCGGCTCGGGCCACGACGGTTGAGGGTACGCAGGCGCGCCACCAGTTCGGCGAACGAAAAGGGCTTGATCAGGTAGTCATCGGCACCCAGCTCAAGGCCTTTGATGCGGTCGGCGATGTCATCGCGGGCGGTGAGGAACAGCACTGGCGTATCGGCTTCTTTGCGCAGTCGGCGCAGCACTTCCCAGCCATCCATTTTCGGCATCATCACGTCCAGTACGATCACGTCGAACGGCGTTTCAAGGGCCTGGTGCAAGCCGTCCACTCCATCGCGGGCCAGGCTTACGCAATGCCCCAGCTCCTGCAGCCCATTGAGCAGATAATTACCGGCCTTGGGTTCGTCTTCGACTACGAGGATATTCATGGAAGGTGCTCTGCTTCAATAAGTTGCGCCAGTGTAGCCCGATCAATTGTCATTGGCGCAACCGGTGCCCTGGACTTGGTAATCGAGAACATGTTCGCGGTCTTGGTGGTCCAGATAGCGCAGTTGCGCCGGCACAACCCCGCATTGGCCGTAGGTGTCGGTGCTCGACAGCACCCTGGCGACATCCAGGTGCACGAAGAAGCCGGTTTTGTCGTGGATCACGTTGGTAGCGGGGGCGGTATCGGCAGCGAATGCCGAGCCAGTGGCGAGCAAAGCGGCAAAGCCCAGGGCAATCAGTTTCATGGTGGTGTCTCACGTTCCGGGTGGGTAGTGAGCTCACGGTAACCAGGCGACCCCAACAGCCAACCAACAGGATCATGACAAGTTCGTCATTTTTTACTTGGAGGTGACGGGCCAGGACTCGGCGTTTACAAGCGTCGAGGTGATCCGTAGATTGCAGGGCCCAGCCCATGAGGAAGCCGCGCAGTGTCCAGCCCAACTCCAAATGTATTTACCCGGCGTTACCGCGCCTTTCTGTTCGATATGGACGGGACCCTGCTCAACTCCATTGCCGCTGCGGAGCGCGTCTGGGGCATCTGGGCTGCACGGCATGGCTTGGATGTGGAAGCCTTTCTGCACACCATTCATGGCGCCCGCGCGATTGATACGATCACCCGCCAGGCATTGCCGGGCGTCGATCCACAGGTAGAAGCCCAATGGATCACCGAGGCTGAGCTGGACGATGTCGAAGGCATCGTGGCGATTCCCGGCGCGGTGGCGTTTTTGGCGAGCCTGCCCGTCGATCAATGGGCGTTGGTCACCTCAGCGCCAAAGGCATTGGCCGTGCGCCGGCTGCAAGCAGCGGGCATCCCCGTGCCGGCGGTACTGGTGACAGCCGAAGATGTGAAGACGGGCAAGCCCGATCCGGCCTGTTATGTGCTGGGTGCTCGGCGCCTGGGCGTGCCGGTGCAGGACTGCCTGGTGTTCGAGGACGCCACAGTGGGTATTCAGGCTGGGGAAGCGGCGGGGGCGGATATCATGGTGGTGACCTCGACACACGTGGCGCCGATGGTGACCGCCCATGCTTGCATCGAGCAATACGGTGCGTTGAAAGCCGAGCGTGGGGCTGATGGCTTGCTGTCCTTAAGTTCGTTGGCGCCATGATACGTGGAAGGCCGAGCCCGTTACCGGTCTCGGCCTTCCATGCAGTCGATGGGATCGGACAGTGCCTGCAGTCGGCTGTTTTTCATCCCCTGGCGCGACACCACCATTTCCCTGAGTATCTCGGTGGCGAGCCGGTTGATGGCTTCTGTACCGTGATAATGCGCGCGCACGATGCCGGTAATCGCGAAGTGATCGGTTCCCGGGCCGCTGAGAACGGCTGAGAGAGTACCGTCGGCATGCAGCGTGCACTCAACGGTATAGCTGGGCAGGCGCGCTGCCAGTGCTGACTCGATCTGGGCTTTACTGAGGGTATCCATCTGTATCTGCACCTTTGACTGACTGCGCAAGCCCAATGATAGGTGGTGCGGCGGCGCTGTAAATACCGGCGATCCGATAACAGGTAAACGCCCTCAACGTGCGGTTTTTCCATGGGTGCGATGAGCGGCGCGCTGACGCAGCTTGCGCAAGATCACCTTCTGGATGGGCTTGAGGCAGAACGCAAGCAGGTAGCCACAGAGCAGAAGCGCAAGATCCAACCAGGAATGGGCGTCGGGATCGGCCCCTTCCACTTCCATTCTCAAGCAGCACCCGAGTGCCACGAAGACCAGCCCTATCAGCAGGGCGATCATCCAGGATCTTGAAACAAGCGGTTGCGACGCGGCTGGCCTCATCGACGTGTTCCCGAAATGCACTCGGACGGCAGGATAAAGTGTCAGAAGTTGGGCTGCCAATAGCGCGACAAGTTCCGGATGCCCTGACAGTTTCATCTTGCAGCGAAGGAAGGGCTCAACGTGCGCTGGTCACCCGGGAAGCGCGAACAGGCCAATTGGGTTTTCGCCAGCCGTTACAGTGAACGAAAAGGCTGGCTACTGGAGGCGTTTCAAGGCGTCTGGTTTTTGTCAGGTGCAGTCAGGCCGGCCTGGATACGCTGGTAAATCTCCTCGCGATGCACGGCAACATCCTTAGGTGCGTTGATGCCGATTCGTACTTGCTGGCCGCTAACGCCCAGGATGGTGATCGTAATGTCATCACCGATGTTTATGCTTTCACCGACTTTGCGGGTGAGTATAAGCATGGACTTCTCCTTGAATTACTTTTAAGGACACATGTTTCAGACAGGGTAGGTGTCGGATGTGTGTAGCTTACTGCGAAGCGCTTCCCTGTGACTGCCTCTTTCTAGGACGCATAGAGGCGACATTAATTCCCATGGCGGTATCATACAGGTCGCGATACATGATTCGCATTGTTTAAGCCAACGTTTATGACGGCCAGAATAGACAGTGAATGGTAAAGTTGCCTCTTTGATCCTCAAAGGAGCAGGGCAGTGCGTAAAGTAGCGATGGCAATTGTGGTGTTGGCGTTGGCCGGATGCGGTGAAGGTAAGTCGGTCGACGCCCCCAAGGCCAAGCCTGCCGTGACCGAAAGCCTACCGCAAACCGGTGCGATTGCCGCTCAGGAATGGGATATACGGGTCGGCCCGCCGGACCATAAGCTGCAGGCGATCACCGACCTGACCGCCTGGTTGCTGGAGCACGGGTTCAATTTCTACATTGTGAAAGTCGACGGCAAGGATGAGGTGCTATTGGGGCCGTTCGCGACCAAAGCCGAGGCCGAAGCCAAGCAGGCGCTGCTAAACGAAAAAATGGCGCGGGCCAAGAAAAACGACACCGTGTCGGAGATTATCGAACACCAGGCTGCGCAGTAGCAGGTGAAGTGGGCGGGCACCCCGCCCACAGTCAGCCGCAGGCCTTGAGGTTGACCGGGCCGACGAATTCATTACCACGTCCCATCACGCACGCCACTGTCTGGTTGCGCTGGCGCTCCCAGGTTTGCACCGGATAGGTCTTGTTCCAGGCTTCATACAATTGCCGGTCCTGCTTCGACAGGCGCAGGCCATACTGCTTGCTCATATAAAAATACGTGCGTGCGATCATCCCGCGAATGGACGGGCGCGGCATGACTTTCTTCGCCTTGAAGTCCACCTGGGTCAGGCATGAGCCGTACTGCCCGCTTTGCACCGGCAGCCAGCCAAAACTGAAGTTGTTACGGTCACCATTCACTTCGCCGATGCTCGGCACCAGGTTGTGCAGGTCTGCCTCGGCGCGCTTGAACACCTCATCATGGCGCGTGCAGTTTTTTCGCCCGCCATTTTGCCAGCATTGGCGCTGATGTCCGATTTGCCAGGCCGGCACGATGTGTTCCCACTCAATGCGTGCAGCGCGGTTGGCGTTTTTGCGGGGGATGTAACCGCAGGCTTTCAGGTTCACCCGGTTACCGGTGTATTTGCAGCCGCAATAAAATTCGGTGGATTGCGGCGCGTAGAGCTTCCAGGCGATCTTCTTGGCTTCGCTAAAGGTGCGAGGGGCTTGGGCGTTGGCAGTGAAGGTTAAAAACAGACAGCACACAGCAATAAAACGGGCACTCACAATCAATCTTCCTTCGGTACAACCCAAAAAATCTGCACGCCACCGTCGTCCCGATAGGCGAGGGTGACGTTGTCATTCTCTGCAATCTCTTCCAGTAAACGTTGCCAATCGTTCTCCGGTTCCTCGGGTAAACGGAAGATCAACGCCGCCTTGGCTTTCTGCGCGTTGGTCGAATTGATGATTTTTTGCACGCGGATAGCCAGGCGCTGATAGGCGTCAGGCGCTGCAGGTGCTGCGGAAGAGGGCTTTGCCACAGAGCATTCCTTAATTGGCTGTACGCACATACAGT
Organism: Pseudomonas sp. Pse35; assembly: GCF_024519715.1. NCBI lineage: Bacteria > Pseudomonadati > Pseudomonadota > Gammaproteobacteria > Pseudomonadales > Pseudomonadaceae > Pseudomonas > Pseudomonas sp. Pse35. The sequence continues at coordinate 42,089 of NZ_JALJRP010000015.1, forward strand.
ATTTAACTGTAGGCAATTTCGCAACTGCTTAAATTTCAAGAAGTTCGTCTGACAGCGAATCAGGGAGTTTGTTGAAGTTCGGGGGGAGAGGGGCTGAATGTGGCGAGGGAGCTTGCTCCCGCTCGGGTGCGTAGCGCCCGCAAGTATTTTGGGCGCTTCGCAGCCCAGCGGGAGCAAGCTCCCTCGCCACAAAAGCATCTTTCTACAGATGAATCAGCAGGGATTAGTATTCCCAGAAGATCCGTTGCAGTTCCTTGCTGTCCTGGGTCTTGGTCAGGGCGACCATGGCCAGGATGCGGGCTTTCTGCGGGTTCAGGTCAAGGGCGGCGACCCAGTCGTATTTGTCGTCTGGCTGTTCGGCGTTACGCAGAACCATGCCACCGGCGTTGACGTGGGAAGAGCGAATGATCTGCACGCCTTGTTTACGCAATTCCACCAGCGCTGGAACGACCTTGGACGATACTGACCCATTACCGGTACCGGCGTGAATGATCGCTTTGGCGCCCGCTTGGGCCAATGCCTTGTAGGCAGTGTCGCTCACGTTGCCATAGCCGTAGGCAATTTCAACGTCAGGCAGGCTTTTGATGGTCTTGATGTCGAACTCAGAATCCATGGTGTGACGCTTGGCCGGCAGGCGGAACCAGTAGGATTTACCCTCGACGACCATGCCCAGCGGGCCCCATGGGCTCTTGAACGCTTCGGTCTTGATGTTGATCATCTTGCTGACGTCGCGGCCAGATTGGATCTCGTCGTTCATTGTCACCAGCACGCCTTTGCCCCGTGCATCCTTGCTGCCCGCGACCGCAACGGCGTTGTACAGGTTGAGCATGCCGTCCGCCGACATCGCGGTGCCTGGGCGCATGGAACCGACCACCACGATAGGCTTGTCGGTTTTTTCCACCAGGTTCAGGAAGTAGGCGGTTTCTTCAAGGGTGTCGGTGCCGTGGGTGATCACGATGCCGTCGACGTCCTTGCTGTCGGCCAATTCGGCGACACGGCGACCCAGTTGCAGAAGGTTTTCGTTATTGATGCTTTCCGACGCAATTTGCATCACTTGTTCGCCGCGAACATTGGCGATCTGGCTAAGCTCAGGAACGCCGGCGATCAGTTGTTCGATGCCGACCTTGGCCGCCTGGTAGGTGGCACTGTTGGCAGCACTGGCGCCGGCGCCAGCGATGGTACCGCCGGTGGCGAGGATGACTACGTTGGACAGTTTGGTCTTGCTTTCGACTTCCTTTGCCTGGGCGGCAACGGGGAACAGCAGCAGAAGGGCCAGGGCGCCCGGAATGACGTTCTTCAATGCAGATTTCATTATTTTTCTCTCTGGTTTTTGATGAGTGCTGTAGCAGGTTCATCTAGAACACCCGGGCGGTTCTGAACGCCGCGAGGTGCTGAGAAAGAGCAGGATTTGTACCAGACTGAGCATGTTGGTTTTTATAAATTAACTTATTGATTTAAAACAACTTAACCTAAGATTTTAGTTTCATGGGGCTTGGCGCTGTCCGGCTTTCCGAACGCGAAGGGTTGTGGTGTTCGGTTGTCCGAAAGCGATCACGATATGTCCGAGCGCTGTGGTCGATCATTCGCAGTGCAGTCTGTCGTTTCAGCGAACGGCAGAAACGGCGAGCTGGCTTAAACGTATCAGCGGTCGGTGGCTCAAGGGAGAGCTTGGAGGGCGCCAATGAAAGGCTTGCTGCTACCGTTGACAAATCTCGACAAGGTTCTCATAGTTTGCTCAACGCAAACGTTTGCGAGATGTTTCACTGCGCCCTTGGCGCATCGTGACAGCTCGTATCAGCCGCCCAGGTGGGAGGGCTGCCGAAGGGCTCTTCGGTGCAGGCGTTGCTCACAATAATCATAAGATCGGAGTGAACCCATGAAGCTGCCATTTGCTGGACGTCTTCTTGCTGTTGCTGTGCTTGCTGCCGCATCCGCCGCTTTGCCTCTCTCTTCTGCATTTGCCGATGACGCTGCCAAAACGCCTACCGTGGGTTTGGTCATGAAGTCCCTTGCCAATGAGTTTTTCGTCACCATGACCGACGGTGCGAAGGATTACCAGAAAGCGCACCCAACAGAATTCAAGTTGATCTCCAACGGCATCAAGAACGAAACCGATACCAGCGCGCAGATCGCCATTGTCAACGAAATGATCAACGCCAAGGTTGATGCGCTTGTCATTGCTCCCGCCGACTCCAAGGCACTCGCCAGTGTGCTGAAAAAGGCTTCCGATGCCGGTATCAAGGTGGTCAACATCGACAATCGCCTGGACCCGGAAGTACTCAAAAGCAAAAACCTCGATATTCCGTTTGTAGGCCCGGATAACCGCAAAGGCTCCAAGCTGGTGGGCGACTACCTGGCCAAGCAACTGGCCGCCGGTGACAAGGTCGGCATCATCGAGGGCGTACCCACTACCACCAATGCCCAGCAGCGCACCGCAGGCTTCAAGGATGCGATGGACGCCGCAGGCATGAAGATTGTTTCCACCCAGTCCGGTAACTGGGAAATCGACCAGGGCAACAAAATCGCCGCAGCGATGCTGAGCGAAACGCCGGATATCAAGGCGCTGTTGGCCGGTAACGACAACATGGCTCTGGGCGCTGTTTCCGCCGTGCGTGCGGCAGGCAAGGCCGGCAAGGTGTTGGTGGTAGGTTACGACAACATTGACGCGATCAAGCCAATGCTCAAGGACGGCCGCGTGTTGGCCACCGCTGACCAGGCCGCCGCCCAGCAAGCCGTGTTCGGTATCCAGAACGCGCTGAAGCTGGTCAAGGGTGAGAAAGTCGATGCCAAAGATGGCGTGATCGAAACCCCGGTCGAACTCGTCATCAAGCAGTAATCCTGGCAGTACCCAACAGCGCCCGCTCGTCCTGAGCGGGCGCCTGGAGATTTTCCTATGTCATCTTCCGCCCCGAACGCTGTCCTCTCGGTCAGCGGTATCGGTAAGACCTATGCCCAACCGGTTCTGTCCGACATCACCCTGACGCTCAATCGCGGGGAAGTGTTGGCGCTGACCGGTGAGAACGGCGCAGGCAAAAGTACCTTGTCGAAGATCATCGGCGGCCTGGTCACGCCCACCACCGGGCACATGCAATTCAACGGTCAGGATTATCGCCCCGCCAGCCGCACCCAGGCCGAAGCCTTGGGCGTGCGCATGGTCATGCAGGAACTCAACCTGCTGCCGACGCTGACCGTGGCTGAAAACCTGTTCCTGGATAACCTGCCGAGCCGCTGTGGTTGGATCAGCCGCAAACAATTGCGCAAAGCCGCGATCGAAGCCATGGCCCAAGTCGGCCTGGACGCGATCGACCCGGACACACTGGTAGGCAGCCTGGGCATTGGTCACCAGCAAATGGTCGAGATCGCTCGTAACCTGATCGGCGACTGCCATGTATTGATCCTCGACGAGCCCACGGCGATGCTTACTGCTCGTGAAGTCGAGATGCTGTTTGAACAAATCACGCGCCTGCAGGCTCGAGGCGTGGCGATCATTTATATTTCGCACCGGCTCGAAGAGTTGGCCCGTGTCGCCCAGCGCATTGCGGTATTGCGCGACGGCAAGCTGGTCTGCGTCGAGCCGATGGCCAATTACAACAGTGAGCAGTTAGTGACCTTGATGGTCGGTCGCGAACTGGGTGAACACATCGATTTGGGCCCGCGTACCATCGGAGGTCCGGCCTTGACCGTGACGGGCCTGACCCGTTCGGACAAGGTCCGCGATGTGTCCTTTGAAGTGCGCGCCGGTGAAATCTTTGGCATTTCCGGCCTGATCGGCGCCGGTCGCACCGAATTGCTGCGCCTGATTTTCGGCGCCGACCCGGCCGATAGCGGCACCGTGGCCTTGGGTTCGCCGGCCAAGGTGGTGAGCATTCGCTCGCCGGTCGACGCGGTCGGTCATGGTATTGCCCTGATCACCGAAGACCGCAAGGGCGAAGGCCTGCTGCTGACCCAGTCCATCAGCGCCAACATCGCCTTGGGCAACATGCCGGAAATTTCCGGCGGGGGCGTCGTCAACAGCCGTAACGAAACCGCTCTGGCCAAGCGCCAGATCGACGCCATGCGAATCCGCAGTTCCAGCCCGACGCAACTGGTGTCCGAGCTGTCGGGTGGTAACCAGCAGAAGGTGGTGATTGGCCGCTGGCTGGAGCGCGACTGCGCAGTAATGCTGTTCGATGAGCCCACCCGCGGTATCGACGTCGGTGCCAAGTTCGATATCTATGCCTTGCTCGGTGAATTGACCCGCCAGGGCAAAGCGCTGGTGGTGGTGTCCAGTGACCTGCGTGAGCTGATGCTGATCTGTGACCGCATCGGTGTGCTGTCCGCCGGGCGCCTGATCGAGACCTTCGAGCGTGACAGCTGGACCCAGGACGAATTGCTCGCCGCCGCCTTTGCCGGCTATCAGAAACGTGATGCGCTGCTCAACGAAGCAGCGCCTAGGAATACCCCATGAAAACAAACATTTCCCCCGGTAAAACTGGCGGCAACTTCTATGGCCTGGGTACCTACCTCGGGCTGGCGGGTGCCCTGCTGGCGATGATTGCGCTGTTCTCGATGCTCAGCGATCACTTTCTGTCCTATGACACCTTCAGCACCCTGGCCAACCAGATTCCAGACCTGATGGTGCTGGCGGTGGGCATGACCTTCATCCTGATCATTGGCGGCATCGACCTGTCTGTGGGATCGGTACTGGCATTGGCGGCCTCGGCAGTCAGCGTGGCGATCCTGGGCTGGGGCTGGAGCGTGTTGCCTGCCGCCCTGTTGGGCATGGGTTGCGCGGCGTTGGCCGGCACCATCACCGGTTCCATCACGGTGGCCTGGCGCATTCCGTCATTTATCGTATCCCTCGGCGTGCTGGAGATGGCCCGCGGCGTGGCCTACCAGATGACGGGCTCGCGCACCGCTTATATCGGTGACTCGTTTGCCTGGCTGTCCAACCCGATTGCCTTCGGTATTTCTCCGTCGTTCATCATCGCCTTGCTGGTGATCATCGCGGCCCAGTTGGTACTGACCCGTACGGTCTTCGGTCGCTACCTGATCGGCATCGGCACCAACGAAGAAGCGGTGCGCCTGGCGGGTATCAATCCCAAGCCTTACAAGGTCCTGGTGTTCAGCCTGATGGGCCTGTTGGCTGGTGTGGCGGCGCTGTTCCAGATCTCGCGCCTGGAAGCGGCGGACCCGAATGCCGGTTCGGGCCTGGAGCTGCAAGTGATCGCCGCCGTAGTGATCGGTGGCACCAGCCTGATGGGCGGGCGTGGCTCGGTCATCAGTACGTTCTTCGGGGTGTTGATTATTTCGGTCCTGGCCGCCGGGCTGGCGCAGATCGGCGCGACGGAACCGACTAAACGCATCATTACCGGTGCCGTGATCGTGATTGCCGTGGTCCTCGATACTTATCGCAGCCAGCGCGCCAGTCGGCGGGGCTGAACCATGGCAACGATCAAGGATGTGGCAGCGCTTGCAGGTATTTCCTACACCACCGTGTCCCATGTGGTGAACAAGACGCGCCCAGTCAGCGAGCCGGTACGCATCAAGGTCGAGGCGGCGATCAAGCAGTTGGACTACGTGCCCAGTGCCGTGGCACGCTCGCTCAAGGCCAAAACCACGGCCACCATCGGGCTGCTGGTGCCCAACAGCCTCAACCCGTATTTTGCCGAGCTGGCTCGGGGTATCGAGGATTACTGCGAGCGTAATGGCTATTGCGTGATCCTCTGCAACTCGGATGACGACGCAGAGAAACAGCGCAGTTATTTGCGCGTGTTGCTGGAAAAACGCGTCGACGGCTTGATCGTGACATCCGTGGGCGGTGATGACAGTGGCCTTGCCGCAGGCTTGAGTGCAGTGCGCACGCCGATGGTGATTGTCGACCGGGCGCTGGATGGGATTGATGTGGACCTGGTGCGCATCGATCACGAAGAGGGCGCTTACCTGGCGACCCGGCACTTGCTGGAGTTGGGGCACCGGGACATCGCCTGTATCGGCGGCCCTGGGCATACCCGCGTGGCGCAGATGCGCCTGGCCGGGTACCAGCGTGCATTGCGCGAGGCGGGCATCGAGGTGTTGTCCAGTCGTACCCTGGAAAGCGATTTCACCAGCACGGGCGGGTATGCCGCAGCCGTACAGTTATTATCGCAACACCCGCCCAGCGCGATTTTCGCCAGCAACGATATGATTGGTTTTGGCGTGCTGCGCGCCGCCGCCGAGCGCAATGTGCGGGTGCCGGGCGAGCTGTCGGTCATCGGTTTCGATGACATCCAGATGGGGCGCTACGTCTACCCGGCGCTGACGACGGTTGGCCAGTCGATCCTGCAATTGGGCGAGACTGCGGCCGAATTATTACTGCAACGAATAGCAACCCCCCAACTGCCGATCGATCAACGTATCGTGACGCCCAGTATTGTTTTGCGTGAGTCGACCGCGCCATTGGCTGATGTGTTCGCCCAATACCGCTGAACCGAATTGATGAGTACTGATGTATGCCAGCAAAAGTAGTGGTAATAGGCAGCTTGAACATGGACCTGGTCACCCGCGCCAGTCGCTTGCCGCGTGCCGGTGAAACCCTGATCGGCCAGACATTTTCCACTGTGCCCGGTGGCAAGGGCGCCAACCAGGCCGTCGCCTCGGCACGCCTGGGGGCGAGTGTCGCCATGGTGGGGTGCATCGGTACCGACGCCTATGGCAGCCAATTGCGCGATGCGCTGCTGGTGGAAGGGATCGACTGCCAGGCCGTCAGCACGGTGGATGGCTCCAGCGGTGTGGCGTTGATCGTGGTCGATGACAGCAGCCAGAACGCCATTGTCATTGTGGCCGGCAGCAACGGTGAGCTGACGCCTGCGTCGCTGCGAACGTGCGACGCTGTGCTGCAGGCGGCAGACGTGATCATCTGCCAGCTTGAGGTGCCGATGGAGACCGTTGGGTATGCGCTCAAGCGGGGTCGCGAACTGGGCAAGACCGTCATCCTCAACCCGGCCCCGGCAAGCGGACCATTGCCCGCTGACTGGTATGCCTCGATCGATTATCTGATCCCCAATGAAAGCGAGGCCAGCGCTCTCAGCGGCGTAGCGGTCGACTCCCTCGACAGTGCCAAGGTCGCCGCGACCGCGCTGATCCAGGCGGGTGCTGGCAAGGTCATCATCACCCTGGGCGCCCAGGGCGCGCTGTTTGCCGACGGCAAGAGCTTTGAGCACCTGGTGGCGCCGAAGGTCAAGGCGGTGGATACCACCGCTGCTGGCGATACCTTTGTCGGTGGCTTTGCCGCCGCGCTGGCCGCGGGCCAGAGCGAAGCCGAGGCGATCCGTTTTGGCCAAGTGGCGGCGGCGTTGTCAGTGACCCGCGCCGGCGCTCAGCCTTCCATTCCTACGCTGCACGACGTACAAGGTTTTGTGCCCGCATGAAAAAGACACCTTTGCTGAATATCGCCCTGTCGCGCGTGATCGCGTCCCTGGGCCACGGTGACATTCTGGTCATCGGCGATGCCGGCCTGCCGGTACCTCCCGGCGTCGAATTGATCGACCTGGCACTGACCCAGGGCATCCCGGACTTCATCAGCACCTTGCGCATCGTGCTTAGCGAAATGCAGGTGGAAAGCCATGTTCTGGCAGAAGAGATCCTGCTGAAGCAACCGCCCGCGCTGACCGCGCTAAATACGCTCACAGAGCAGGCTGCACTGGGCGAGCGACGCCTGCTCAGCCATGACCAATTCAAGCAATTGAGCCGCAATGCCCGCGCTGTGGTGCGCACTGGCGAGTGCCAGCCGTACTGCAATATCGCGCTGGTGTCCGGCGTAACGTTCTAGCGTCCCCCCTATGACAAGGAGTGCTTTATGCAACGTGGTCTACCTACCCTGAAAAACCTGTTCCGGAGTGTTCTGCTTTTGTCCGCGCTCACTGCTGCAAGCGCCCAAGCGGCGGAAAAAATCGACCTGATCATCGATACCGACCCGGGTGCCGATGACGTGGTGGCCTTGCTGTTCGCCATGGCCTCGCCGGAGGAGTTGAGCATTCGTGCGCTGACCACCGTCGCCGGCAATGTGCGCCTGGACAAGACCTCCCGCAACGCGCGCCTGGCGCGCGAATGGGCAGGTCGCGAGGACATCCCGGTGTACGCAGGTGCGCCAGCGCCGTTGTTGCGCAAACCGATCTACGCCGAGAATATCCATGGCAAGGAAGGCATCTCGGGCGTCACGGTGCATGAACCGAAAACAGGCCTGGCCGAAGGCAATGCAGTCGACTACCTGATCAAGACCCTGAGCAGCGCCAAGCCGCACAGCATCACCATCGCCATGCTCGGCCCGCAGACCAACCTGGCACTGGCGCTGACTCAAGCGCCCGAAATCACCCAGGGCATCAAGGAAGTGGTCGTGATGGGCGGCGCCCACTTCAACGGCGGCAATATCACCCCAGTGGCCGAGTTCAACCTGTTCGCCGATCCGGTGGCGGCGGAGATCGTGCTCAAAAGCGGTGTGAAGTTGACCTACCTGCCGTTGGACGTGACCCATAAAGTCCTCACCAGCGACGCCCGCCTGAAGAAGATTGCGGACCTGAACAACAATGCGAGCAAGGTCGTCAGCAGTATTCTGAATGAGTACGTCAAAGGCGATATGGAGCACTACGGCATTCCGGGTGGCCCGGTCCATGACGCTACCGTGGTGGCGTACCTGCTCAAGCCTTCGCTGTTCAGCGGTCGTGAGGCCAATATGGTGGTCGACAGCCGCGAAGGCCCGACCTTCGGCCAGACCATTGTCGATTGGTATGACGGCCTCAAGCAGCCGAAGAATGTGTTCTGGGTTGAGAATGGCGACGCCCAGGGCTTCTTCGATCTGCTGACCGAGCGCCTGGCGCGTCTGAAGTAAGTTAGCGGGGCGGCGCTCGTCGCCCTGTTCTATTCGCGCTCTTGGGCGCCCATGTAGTCGGCCGGGTATTTCTCGAATATCTGGCCGATGAATGCTTGCGCCGCCTGGGTGCCCAGTTCCTTGACCAACAGGTCGATACCAATGATCGCCAGTTCTTCCGGGCTTCCGGGGCTGTAGGAACTTTGCCCTTGGGGCCACTTGGCTTTGATGTCGGCTTGAAGCGTTACGGTGGTCATGGAAATCTCACGGGCTAAAAATGCGGGGGCAATGCACTGGAACGCCGTTCCAGAGGGGCGCAGTTAAGCATTTTGTACGGCATTTGGCACTGCTACTTAGGCATGAAGCGGCGGCTGTGCGACACTGTTGGCCTGTTAAATGGCCGGGAAACACCGCGTGCAAATCGATTTGAGCAAGCCCGACAACCTGACGCTGGACGCCGTGCGCCAATTGCTTGGCAGCGCCAGTGACGACGAACATACCCAGTTGCGGGTAACCAAAGAAGGCATCGCCTACATTTCTTCCGGCGTAGTCGGTGGGGCTGATATCGCTGGCCTGGTGTTTCGCCTGGAGACCTGGGCCAAAGGTTCCGGCTATGTCGGCAACGTGGCGGCCAGCGATGAAGTCTGGGTCATGCAGATTTTCAACGCGCTGAAGCAGAATTGGCCTACTCCTTCGTCGGACTACATCGATATCTACTGAATACGTTCATATCTAGTCACGATTCACCAAGCGATTGCAGGCCGTGACTCAGGCAGACTTGCCCACAGGCGGTTAACGTCTTGAAACCAATCGCTTTGAATGCTGTCGCACGATCTCTGTCCACTTTTTATCATAGGAGGCTTCATGCCTTGGAAGCTCGCATCATTCGGTACTTTGTTGGCTGCGCTCGCGTTGGCGGGTTGCAGTACCCCGGGTGCCTCTGAGCCAGGCAAAGCTGCCACTGTGACCGATGCCGGTCATAGCCGCTGTGAGTCGAAGGCCGCAGAGTTCGCCATCGGCCAGAAAGCCTCGCCCCAGTTGCTGGAGCAAGCACGTACGCGTGCTGGCGCGCAGAATGCACGCATCCTCAAGCCCAACGACATGGTCACGCTGGAGTATCGCTCCGACCGCCTGAACCTGAACACCGACGACAATCTGGTGATCAACCGGGTTAACTGCGGCTGATACGGCTTTTGCATCGCCCATAAAAAACCCCGTCACATGGACGGGGTTTTTTTAGCTCAGCGGAGAATTACTCGCCGCGAACCTGTGCAGCTTGCATACCCTTTTGGCCTTTCTCAGCCACGAAGGAAACGGTTTGGCCTTCTTTCAGGCTTTTGAAACCGTCGCTTTCGATAGCTTTGAAGTGTACGAACAGGTCGTCACCGCCACCTTGAGGAGTGATGAAGCCGAAGCCTTTTTCATCGTTGAACCATTTAACGGTGCCGGTTTGGCGATTAGACATGGTGTATCTCCAAGAAACATATATTTTCAGTAGTGCTGTGCTGCTCAGGCCAACTGGGCACACAGGGCTATCATAGTCGAAATGTTCGGCTTGGGAGCCCCCCCAAGGCACTGTTTGCTAATCAATCGCTTTGCGTTTGATCCGTTGTTCGGCTGAAAGCCCCGATTTACGGGGCTTCGCGACGAAATATCAGCTGTTAAAAAAAGCCGTAAAACCTGCATAATTTGTGTGAAATGGCAGTTTTCAGGCTGTTTTTTCAGCGAAATGACCGTCGAATCGTCAGCCAATCTTACTTTTTCTTCACCACTTTGCAGGACGAAATAGCCGCGACTGCTTTGTTTTTAAGCTCCGGGCTGGCGTTCTGGTTGGTCATCAATTCCTTGATCTCGGCAGTGCTCAATTCGGCATTGATCTTGTCAGCGCCACATTCACAGTGGGCTTTGGCAGTTTTGACGTCCACGTTCTGGCTGGCTGCGGCACTGCAGTCGTTGACGAAGGCGTCACGGGCGCCAGCTGGCCAGTTGGAAGGGGCTGCAGCCTGCGCGCCGAGGGAAAGGAGGCTCAGGGTAGCGGCGACAGCGAGGGTAGAGGTAAAACGCATCATGGGATGCTCCTTTGGGTCGAGGACGAACGGCGATTCTCAGTGGCTTTGAGGCCCTGCGTACAGCTCAAGTTCACTTTTGCAACTGTAAAGCCATGAATTGCTCTTTACCCAGCGCTTGACCAACGCGATGACCGTTCATCTGTGCTAGCATCCTTGCCTGGCTATTTCCGGGCGCGCCATTTGCCGCCTTGCCAGGTTCTTTTTGTTCACTCCAGTCACTCTGGTTCGATTATCGGTTGGCCGAAAGGCTCCTGCCGCTGTAAGGCAGGCGTTCATTATTGAGCGGCCTGGTGTTGGATCTTGTACTGGCTCATCCCAACCCACGTGACCTTTGGTAGGGGTCACCACTAGGAGAGGAGGCGCCATGCCAACTATTACTCTTCCCGACGGCAGTCAGCGTTCATTCGATCATCCGGTTTCCGTAGCCGAGGTCGCCGCATCCATTGGTGCTGGCCTGGCCAAGGCCACCGTGGCCGGCAAGGTCGACGGCAAGCTGGTTGATGCCAGCGACCTGATCACCAGCGACGCCAGCCTGCAAATCATCACGCCCAAGGATCAAGAGGGGCTGGAGATCATTCGCCACTCTTGCGCGCACTTGATTGGCCATGCGGTCAAGCAACTGTATCCAACCGCCAAGATGGTGATCGGCCCGGTCATTGAAGAAGGCTTCTATTACGACATCGCCTATGAGCGTCCTTTTACGCCGGACGACCTGGCGGCCATCGAGCAGCGCATGCACGCGCTGATCGAAAAAGATTACGACGTCATCAAAAAAGTCACCCCGCGTGCCGAAGTGATCGACGTGTTTACTGCACGTGGCGAGGACTACAAGCTGCGTCTGGTAGAAGACATGCCGGACGAGCAGGCCATGGGGCTGTACTACCACGAAGAATACGTGGATATGTGCCGTGGCCCGCACGTGCCGAACACGCGCTTCCTCAAATCGTTCAAGCTGACCAAGCTGTCCGGTGCCTACTGGCGCGGTGACGCCAAGAACGAACAGCTGCAACGGATCTACGGCACGGCCTGGGCTGACAAGAAGCAATTGGCCGCCTATATCCAGCGCATCGAAGAAGCTGAAAAACGCGACCACCGCAAGATCGGCAAGCGCCTGAACCTGTTCCACCTTCAGGAAGAAGCGCCGGGCATGGTGTTCTGGCACCCGAATGGCTGGACTCTGTACCAGGTGCTTGAGCAGTACATGCGCAAGGTGCAGCGCGAAAACGGTTACCTGGAGATCAAGACTCCCCAGGTGGTTGATCGCAGCCTGTGGGAGAAATCCGGGCACTGGGCCAACTACGCCGACAACATGTTCACCACCCAGTCGGAAAACCGCGACTACGCCATCAAGCCGATGAACTGCCCGTGCCACGTGCAGGTATTCAATCAGGGCCTGAAGAGCTACCGCGAGTTGCCGATGCGCCTGGCCGAGTTCGGTGCCTGCCACCGTAACGAACCATCGGGTGCGCTGCACGGCATCATGCGGGTGCGTGGCTTCACCCAGGACGACGCCCACATCTTCTGCACCGAAGAGCAGATGCAGGCCGAGTCCGCAGCGTTCATCAAGCTGACCATGGACGTTTATCGCGATTTCGGCTTTACCGAAGTCGAGATGAAGCTGTCCACTCGTCCGGAAAAACGCGTCGGTTCCGACGAGCTATGGGATCGCGCCGAAGCGGCACTGGCCGCTGCGCTCGACAGTGCGGGCCTTGCGTACGATCTGCAGCCGGGTGAGGGCGCGTTCTACGGTCCGAAGATCGAGTTCTCGCTCAAAGATTGCCTTGGCCGTGTCTGGCAGTGTGGTACCCTGCAGCTCGATTTTAACCTGCCGATCCGTCTGGGAGCCGAATACGTCTCCGAAGACAACAGCCGTAAACACCCGGTTATGCTGCACCGGGCGATCCTCGGTTCGTTCGAACGGTTCGTCGGTATCCTGATCGAGCACTACGAGGGCGCGTTCCCTGCGTGGCTGGCTCCGACCCAGGCAGTGATCATGAATATCACTGATAAACAGGCAGATTTTGCCGCTGAAGTTGAAAAAACTCTCAACGAAAGCGGATTTCGTGCCAAGTCCGACTTGAGAAATGAAAAGATCGGCTTTAAAATCCGCGAGCATACTTTGCTCAAGGTTCCCTATCTTTTGGTTATCGGAGATCGGGAAGTCGAGATGCAGACTGTCGCTGTGCGTACTCGTGAAGGTGCTGACCTGGGCTCGATGCCCGTCGCCCAGTTCGCTGAGTTCCTCGCGCAAGCGATTTCCCGGCGTGGTCGCCCAGATTCGGAGTAATTATTATTAAGCGTGAAATGAGACAAGATAAACGAGCTGCACCGAAAGCCCCGATCAACGAGAATATCTCGGCACGCGAGGTTCGGTTAATTGGCGCTGATGGCGAGCAGATTGGCATCGTCTCGATTGATGAAGCGCTTCGTATTGCAGAAGAGTCCAAGCTGGACCTGGTGGAAATCTCCGCCGATGCAATCCCACCTGTTTGTCGGGTGATGGACTACGGCAAATCTATCTTCGAAAAGAAGAAGCAGGTTGCCGCAGCGAAGAAGAACCAGAAGCAGATTCAAGTAAAAGAAATCAAGTTTCGTCCAGGGACGGAGGAAGGGGATTACCAGGTAAAACTGCGCAACCTGGTACGTTTCCTGAGTGATGGGGACAGGGCCAAGGTATCCTTGCGATTCCGCGGCCGTGAGATGGCCCACCAGGAGCTGGGGATGGAACTCCTCAAGCGGGTTGAAGCTGACCTGCTGGAGTACGGTTCGGTCGAACAGCATCCTAAGATGGAAGGACGCCAGCTTATTATGGTCATCGCCCCGAAAAAGAAGAAGTAATCAACAGGGCACGGCAGGCCTTCTGATTATGTTTATCAACTGAATGCGGAGTACCGAACATGCCAAAGATGAAAACTAAAAGTGGTGCTGCTAAGCGGTTTCTGAAAACTGCTAACGGCATCAAGCACAAGCACGCTTTCAAGAGCCACATCCTGACCAAAATGTCGACCAAGCGTAAGCGTCAACTGCGCGGTAGCAGCTTGCTGCATCCGTCTGACGTGGCAAAAGTCGAGCGCATGCTGCGCCTTCGTTAATTTTGGTTCAAGAATAGAGGAAGTAACTCATGGCTCGTGTAAAGCGTGGCGTCATGGCCCGTAAGCGTCACAAAAAAATTCTGAAACTTGCTAAAGGCTACTACGGCGCGCGTTCACGCGTATTCCGTGTTGCCAAGCAAGCGGTAATCAAGGCAGGCCAATACGCCTACCGTGACCGTCGTCAGAAAAAACGTCAGTTCCGCGCTCTGTGGATCGCTCGTATCAACGCCGGTGCACGTGTTAACGGTCTGTCCTACAGCCGTTTCATCGCTGGCCTGAAAAAAGCGTCCATCGAAATCGACCGTAAGGTTCTGGCTGAACTGGCCGTGAACGAAAAAGCGGTGTTTGCTGCGATTGTCGAGAAAGCTAAAGCCTCCTTGGCTTAAGTACCCCCGACAGTCACCCTGGGCTACTCCTGTGGCCCAAGGTGGTAAACGTCATAAATAGGGGAAGAGCCTTCAAGCTCTTCCCCTATTTTGTATCTGGAGTCTGTACATGGAAAACCTGGACGCGCTCGTCGCCCAAGCCCTTGAGGCTGTGCAAAGCGCTGAAGATGTAAATGCCCTGGAGCAAATCCGGGTTCACTACCTTGGCAAGAAAGGTGAATTGACTCAGGTGATGAAGACCCTGGGAAATCTGCCCGCTGAAGAGCGTCCGCAAGTCGGTGCGCTGATCAACGTCGCCAAGGAGCGTGTCACAGAGGTTCTCAATGCGCGCAAGGCGTCGCTCGAGGAGGCCGATCTTGCGGCCAAGCTCGCCGCCGAGTCCATTGACGTGACCTTGCCTGGTCGTGGCCAGGCGTCGGGCGGTCTGCATCCGATCACCCGGACTCTGGAACGTATCGAACAGTTCTTCACACACATCGGCTACGGCATTGCCGAAGGCCCTGAGGTCGAAGACGACTACCACAACTTCGAGGCGCTCAACATCCCAGGCCATCACCCGGCCCGGTCGATGCACGACACCTTCTATTTCAACGCCAACATGCTGCTGCGCACCCATACCTCGCCGGTACAGGTCCGCACCATGGAAGCGAACAAGCCGCCGATCCGCATTGTCTGCCCAGGCCGTGTGTACCGTAGCGACTCGGATATCACCCATTCGCCGATGTTCCACCAGGTCGAAGGCCTGCTGGTTGATCGCGATATCAATTTCGCCGACCTCAAAGGCACCATCGAAGAGTTCCTGCGGGTGTTCTTCGAAAAAGAGTTGGCGGTACGTTTCCGTCCTTCGTTCTTCCCGTTCACCGAGCCATCCGCTGAAGTCGACATGGAATGCGTGATGTGCAGCGGTAAAGGCTGCCGTGTGTGCAAGCAGACCGGCTGGCTGGAAGTGATGGGCTGCGGCATGGTTCACCCCAACGTGCTGCGCATGTCCGGGATCGATCCAGAAGAGTTCTCGGGCTTTGCCTTCGGCATGGGCGTTGAGCGTCTGGCCATGCTGCGTTACGGCGTGAACGACTTGCGTCTGTTCTTCGACAACGACTTGCGGTTCCTCGCGCAATTTCGCTAGTCGTAACGAATCTTTAGGAGAGCAGGATGAAATTCAGTGAACAATGGCTGCGTGGCTGGGTAAGCCCGCAGGTAGATCGCGACGAGCTGGTTGCTCGCCTGTCGATGGCCGGTCTTGAGGTCGATAGCGTTACGCCGGCCGCCGGTGTTTTCAGTGGTGTGGTGGTGGGCGAGGTGTTGAGCACCGAGCAGCACGCGGATGCCGACAAATTGCGTGTGTGCCAGGTCAGCAACGGTTCGGAAACCTTTCAGGTCGTGTGCGGAGCGCCTAATGTGCGCCCGGGCCTGAAGATCCCGTTCGCTATGATCGGTGCCCAGTTGCCGGGCGACTTCAAGATCAAGAAGGCCAAGCTGCGTGGCGTTGAATCCAACGGCATGCTGTGCTCCCAGGCCGAACTGCAAGTGGGTGAGGGCAATGATGGCCTGATGGAGCTGCCGGCCGACGCGCCAGTGGGTCAGGACATCCGTGTTTACCTGGAACTGGAAGACGCCAGCATCGAGGTCGACTTGACCCCCAACCGCGGCGACTGCCTGTCCCTGGCTGGCCTGGCCCGTGAAGTGGGCGCGCTCTACAACGCACCTGTCACTCGTCCAGTGGTCGCTGCCGTACCGGCGATACACGACGAAGTACGCTCGATTGAGGTACTGGCACCAAACGCCTGCCCGCGTTACCTGGGACGTGTGATCCGTAACGTGGACCTGTCCAAGCCAACCCCGCTGTGGATGGTCGAGCGCCTGCGTCGTGCCGATGTACGCAGCATCGACGCTGCCGTCGACATCACCAACTACGTGATGCTGGAACTCGGCCAGCCGTTGCACGCGTTTGATCTTGCCGAAATCAATGGCGGCATCCGCGTGCGTATGGCCGAGGAAGGCGAGAAACTGGTGCTGCTCGATGGCCAGGAAGTCAGCCTGCGTGCCGACACTCTGGTCATCGCCGACCACACACGTGCCCTGGCAATTGCCGGCGTGATGGGTGGCGAGCACAGCGGTGTATCCGCGACCACCCGTGACGTATTCCTTGAAAGCGCGTTCTTCGACCAGATCGCGATCGCTGGCAAGGCTCGTTCCTACGGCCTGCACACCGATGCGTCGCACCGCTACGAGCGTGGCGTGGACTGGAAACTCGCCCGTGAAGCCATGGAGCGCGCTACCGGCCTGCTGCTGGAAATCACCGGTGGTGAAGCCGGCCCGATTACCGAAACCGTCAACGAACAGTTCCTGCCGTCGATTGCGCCGATCACCCTGCGTGCCAAAAGCGTTGAGCAGATGCTTGGCCTGGTCATCGAGCCGGCTGAAATCGAGCAACTGCTGTCCGCGCTCGGCCTGGGTATTTCTGCGGGCGGGGAAGGGCAGTGGCAAGTTGCAGTACCTAGCCATCGCTTCGACATCAGTCTGGAAGTCGACCTGATCGAAGAGCTGGCGCGCCTGTACGGTTACAACCGCCTGCCGGTTCGCTATCCGCAAGCACGCCTGGCACCGCAACCCAAGGCCGAAGCGCGTGCGCACCTGCCTGAACTGCGCCGCCTGCTGGTTGCCCGTGGTTATCAGGAAGCCGTGACCTATAGCTTCATTGATCCAAAGCAGTTCGAGTTGTTCAACCCTGGTGTTGAACCGCTGTTGTTGGCCAACCCGATCTCCAACGACATGGCCGCCATGCGTTCGTCGCTGTGGCCGGGCCTGGTGAAGGCACTTTCCCACAACCTGAACCGCCAGCAAGACCGCGTGCGTCTGTTCGAAAGCGGCTTGCGTTTCGTCGGCCAGCTTGATGGCTTGAAGCAAGAGCCGATGCTGGCGGGCGTCGTCTGCGGCAGCCGTCTGCCGGAAGGCTGGGCGCAAGGCCGTGAGGTCGTGGACTTCTTCGACGTCAAGGCAGACGTGGAAGCGGTGCTCGGCTTTGCCGGTGCGTTGGACGCCTTTACGTTCGTGCCGGGTAGCCACCCAGCGTTGCATCCAGGCCAGACTGCACGTATCGAGCGTGAAGGTCGCCTGGTGGGCTTTGTGGGCGCCATTCACCCAGAACTGTCGAAAACCTTGGGGCTGGACCGTCCAGTCTTCGTGTTTGAGCTAGTCTTGGCTGAAGTTGCGTCGGGCAAGATGCCTAAATTCAGCGAGTTGTCGCGCTTCCCTGAAGTGCGTCGCGACCTGGCCCTGATCGCCGACCGTGAAGTCGCCGCCACTGCAGTTCTGGATGTAATCCGTGAAAATGCAGGGGAATGGCTGACAGACCTCAGGCTATTTGACGTCTATCAGGGTAAAGGCATTGATCCGCATAGAAAAAGCCTCGCAGTTGGCTTGACCTGGCAGCATCCATCGCGCACTCTTAATGACGATGAGGTGAATACCACGACGCAAAATATCCTCACCTCGCTCGAACAAAGGTTGAACGCCACGTTAAGGAAGTGACGTATGGGGGCTTTGACGAAAGCTGAGATGGCGGAACGTCTGTACGAAGAGTTGGGTCTGAACAAGCGCGAGGCCAAGGAATTGGTCGAGCTGTTTTTTGAAGAGATCAGGCACGCTCTGGAGGACAACGAACAGGTCAAATTGTCCGGTTTCGGCAATTTTGACCTGCGAGACAAACGCCAGCGGCCTGGCCGCAATCCAAAAACGGGAGAAGAAATCCCGATCACGGCTCGCCGTGTGGTCACCTTTCGTCCTGGGCAGAAGTTGAAGGCCCGAGTTGAGGCTTATGCTGGAACCAAGTCATAACGACGAGCTACCCGTCATCCCAGGCAAGCGCTACTTCACCATCGGTGAAGTCAGCGAGCTGTGTGCGGTAAAACCGCACGTGCTGCGCTATTGGGAGCAGGAGTTTCCTCAACTCAACCCCGTCAAACGCACCGGGAACCGTCGGTATTATCAGCGCCAGGACGTGCTGATGATCCGACAGATCCGCGCGTTGCTGTACGACCAGGGGTTCACCATCAGCGGCGCACGCCAGCGTATGTCCGGTGACGAAGCCAAAGACGACACCACTCAATACAAGCAACTGATCCGCCAGATGATCTCCGAATTGGAAGATGTACTGGTGGTGCTGAAAAAATGATTCAAGCTTTAAAAATACTTCCACATTTCAAAAGCTTGCGGTATATTCCGGTTCGCTTCGTTAAGAAGCGAACCCAGTAACACGCCAAGTCGGGGCGTAGCGCAGTCCGGTAGCGCACTAGCATGGGGTGCTAGGGGTCGAGTGTTCGAATCACTCCGTCCCGACCATATAATTCAAGGGGTTGCGAGATTTTATCTCGCGACCCTTTTTTATTTTTTGCCGTTTTTACCCCCACAAAACCACCGGCTCTGGGTGGAATCCTCACGGCTTCCGCGTGGGCGGGCGCAGGCTTTGGCGCTCACGCGTGGTCTCTTTACCAATGCTGTTTGGTCTTTCTCTTCAGGTCCTAACGTTTTTGAGTGTTTAAGGTTATTTTTTTTGCTAATTGAGAACTACATACAGGTCAACCATCAGCTTGTTTATCTCAGGTCGCTCGGGTCATCCTGCATACCCGGTAGTTAGGCTTGGGCGGCTCTGGGATCGTATAGCCGTCGGGGGACTAGACTGCGTAGGTCATAGTCCATCATGAACAATCTAGCTTCAAAGGCGTGGCAGCGGCCTACAAGTTGAGGCTGCTTGGCGAATAGTTCGGACCCTTCTAGTACTGCGCGGATGATCCAACCTGGTTGGGCCTCCAGCCGAGTAAAAATTCTTGCTTTGACTAGCAGCCGCCTATTAGCCCGGCCGTTAGTCCGCAAACTACTCGTTCCTGCTTGCTATGGAGCAGTGGTGCAGTCATCATTTCGCCGCCCTGATGGCTATTTGATACGGCTGCACGTTACGGACGACGATTCCTCCTGAACTCACCCTCCAGAACGATAAAAACGGCAATTCATGCTGCGTAGCACGCTTGCGCATATGAATGTCATAAGTCGTTGATTAACAAAGCGCATGGATGTCTTCAATGCATTTTTTCAAAAGATTCTTTGCTTTTATTGCTTCCCTTTTTTCGAGCCAGGAAACAGAGCATAGCGAACCGCTCATCCCGAAGATTGACCCTGAGAAGCTCAAGAAAAAGCTGGATCTTCAAAAAATCGCTAGAGAACACGGCGCGAAAGGCATCCCGAGGAGCGGCGATACGCAATTAACCGCTGCCGAGCACGCCGTCCGTGCGGAGCTTGGCCGGATGCGAGAGCAAACGGTGAAGTATGGCGAGCAGCGTGTTAAGCAAATTCAGAATCGCCTGGACTCGATCGACATTACGCTGGATATGAACCGCGCCATCGAGTTAGGGAACGAGTTTGTTCGTACGTCCGATCATCACCTTACTCGTGAAGACGGGCGTATGAAGGATTTCGCAGCTGACACAAAAACTAAATTTCAGATCCTCAGCGATTTTCGTAGCGAAAACCGCCTGCCCAGCGTCCCTGCAAAATGCCCCACTGGTGGTAGCCAATTTTTCAAGCTGATGGTCGTGCTTGGCTGTTGCGTCCTAGAAGGCGCGCTAAATGCCACGTTCTTCGGCTCAGGACTGGAGGGTGGTTTGCTCAGCGGTTTTACGATGGCCTTCATGTTGTCGTTTTTCAACGTACTTGCGTGTTTTCTCGCGGGGCTTGGTTTCAGAAACAAGAACCACGTCAGGGGAACACGCCAGTTTTGGGGCTGGGTCTCTTTCGCTTTGGCAGTAGCCGTCATGATTGGATTGGGGGTGTTGATCTCCTATTTCCGTTATGTGCTGACCGTCGATGAAGGCGGAAGTCAAAACGCCTTCCCTCTGGTCTGGCAAAGCCTTCGCACAGGCATATTTCCCATTCAGGATTTCGAGTCATTGATTCTGTTCTTCGGGACGATTGTGTTTGGCTGTGTCGGCGTTTGGGAGGGCTACAACTTCACGGATCGCTATCCGGGGTATGCAGGGGTATGGAGTCAATATGCTGAGGCTCACCGCCGCTATATCGAATTGATCGAAGGCTTGCGAGATAGGCTGGAAGTCGAGAAGGCCGAAGTGCTGTTGAAAATCGATAGCGGCGTGCAGGCAGCTGAAAAGGCGATCAAAGCTTTCAAGTTCAATATGAACCAGAAGTCGATAGTGAAAAAACAGGTATCCGAAACGCTGGTCATGGCCGATGAAACGCTGCAGAGCCTAACCCGCTACTACCAGAACGAAAATATGATGGCGCGCCCTACGGATGTTCAACCACCTGATTATTTCGACCATCCAGTGACATTTGGCCCCCTGGACATGCCGGATTTCAGTGTTCAAAAGGATGAGTTGCGACTGGATGCACAGGAGCAGCTTCTGCGTGAATTGGTCGCTGAAGTTGAGCCGATCCGGGCAAGAGTCCAATCCTCGTTCAATCAGCAATACAACCAGCTTCAGCCGCTCCAGGATTTGGTATAAGGGGATTTTTGATGTCGGTTTATGCCAAGCGTGAAAGTAACACCGGGAAATGGGTTTGGGGCGGCGTGATTGGCGTTGCAGTCGCCTTGGTGCTCGGCGGGATTGGCTATTACAAAATGAACCACGAAACCCTGGACAAGGAGACCCTTTGCCCCAGTAACGGCCCTAAAGGCCAATATGTCGTGTTAATTGATAACACCTCGCCGTTCCCTTTCACCCAGAAGGCTGCTTTGTCCCAGCGGCTCAAGACGATGGTGGTGAACGAGGTGCCTGAAGGGCACCTGCTTTCTGTGTTTTTGCTCGGGGAAAAATTTGAGCAAAACGAAAAGCCTATCTTCGAACGCTGCAACCCTGGTCAGTGGGGCGATCGCAGTCAACTCACGGCGACCAAGAAGTTTGTTGATAGGGATTTCAATGAAAAGTTCGCCAAGCCGCTCGATGCCGTTGTGCGCCATATCCCACTCGACGAACACAGCAAGCTGTCACCCATTTTTCAGATGCTTCAACTAGTAGGCATCAACGGGTTCGATCATGCCAACGTAAAAGGTGACCGCAAGCTTGTCATCTACTCGGACATGTTGGCCAACATGCCTGATTTCTCAATGTACAAAAATAAACGACACAATTATGCAGAGTTTGCCAAGTCTCCTTATGGTCGCAACGCCCAAGCGCCAGGCTTAAACGGAGCCACCGTGACCATCAATTTGCTGGCAAACGAGCAGAAAACGCCACAAACCAACGAGCTTGGCAATTTCTGGGCTCAATATTTCGAGGCCAACGGGGCTTCGGTTGAGGGAATTACTGCAATGGAGGGGCTGTAATTGGACTTCAACAAGCACGTGCGCCGGGTGCAAACCTACTTCATTGCGGCGGTAATACTCAAGGCTACTTTGGCCGTAACCAGCCTCCTACTCAACGAGCCTTTCTGGCTCGGCTTTGTGCTTCCATTGCTCGTGATGTGTTGTTATTGGTTTGTAGGTTACCGCGTACGGGAGAAGTGGAACGTCCAGCTCACCCTCGCGAAATTTGCGGACTCGGTGTACTACCTCGGGTTCTTATTCACTGTCGGCAGCATCATCATCTGTCTGCTCGACATTAACTCCATTGGTGAGAATCTCAATGGAATGGCCGTTCGGTTTGGCGCCGCGATGGTGAGCACAGCCATAGGCATGCTAGCCAGGGTGCTACATACAGGCTTCAAAGTTGATACAAACGACGCGGTCAGGAGCGTTGAGGAGCGTGCTGTTCAGTCGGCTGAAAACCTGACCATGGCTTTTGACGCTGCCAGCCAGCAGCTGGAGGTGTTCAGGGATCAAGTTATGGCTGCTTCCAAGGAAGCAGTGCAGAGCGTCCATGAGCAAATCACCACGATCTCTCAGCACAGCACCAATGCTATGGATGCGTTTTTCGCCAGCGCTACCCGTCAAAGCAATGAAGCTTTCGAACGCATCCTTAAACAAGCCAATGACGCCAGTACGGATTTACTGACCACCATCAACGGGCTTTCTGAGAAAAGCTCTCAGACACTCGATCGCATGGAATCGCATGCACTCGACTTCGGTAAAAAAGCACAGGAGCGGCTCGATCAGACTCTGTTCCCGGATAACCTGTTCGCTCAAAAACTTAACCCCGCTATTGATACGCTATCCGGAACCACCGACACCCTGAACGAAGGGGTCTCTACATTGGCATTGGACGTCAAGGCTGCCGCTCGGATGGTGGGCACTGCGATCCGTAGTTTGAACACCAAAACTGAAACGATCGGGCAGGCAGTCGCCGCGGTTAGTTCTATCGTGGAAAGCCAAGAACGCTTGGCGCAATCGATGAAGTCACAGGGCAGTGACGTCATGGGTCGAGTGGAACAAATTCAAAAAAGCTATCTGGATGCGTTGGAAGATCAACGAGAGGATTTCATGGAGGACATGAAAGCTAACCAGCAGGTATTCGCGAAAATTGTCGAAAAGCTTGAAGAATTACGCACTGTTGTGAGTGACGAAACCACAGTGGAGCGTTTAACTCAGGAAGTAACGGGCGCACTAAATGCCGTCAGCGATTCCGGTGTTAAGAGTAACGAGGTCTTCGCGGACAATTTACGCTTGACGTTGATGCCGTTGGTGGAGGCGGTCGTGGCCAGCAGTGATGTGCATAAGGCGCTGGCTGCCAGCGTTGAATCGAGCAACCGCGGCATCGAGGCGGCGAATGCCAGATTGCTGGATGAGCTGATGGGCAAGATTGATCTCATCAGCAATCCTGAAACACGTTTGTTAGCGGCCAGCGAAGAAGCTTTCGGACCATCACTCGAGTCAATTGCCAACGCGACGCAGGCCCTCGACCATGTGCCTGCGTCGGATGTGAGAACTGCCTGATGAGTTCTAAAAATGATCAGGTGTTTCAGCTGTCACTTACCGAAATCTGGATCATTTTGTGTTTCATTCTTCTTTTGCTGATGGGGTACAAAGTTTGGCAGCTCACGCATAAGAATACGGAGATGGCGAACAAAATTTCCGCCTATCAAAATATCGATGAGCGTGAACAAGCTATCAAGCTTGCGAGTGATGAGCTCAAGGCGCGAATGGTTTCTCTTAAGGTGAAAAATCCAGACGAGATCATTTCGAAGCTCATCGATGCCTCCAAGGCAAAAGAAGAGGCCGGCCGCCTCAAGGTGCTACTCACTCAGAAAGATGAACAGCTTACTGCGCTAGCCTCTATCGATAAGGCTTTGCAGGAGGCTGGTAGCAAAAACAAGGGTGAAGATGCCAAGCGCCTTATCCTTGAAACAATGATGTCCTATGACCAGCTCAAAAAACTCGTGGTCGATCCTGACCAGGAAAAGGACGCACAACCCACGGACGTCATCAAACGCATAGGTGCTCTCAAGGCAACGGAGCAATTGTTGAAGACCGCGTTAGGGCAAGAAGGCGTTCCGACTTTGGAGCAGATTTCAGACATTGTGAAGAACGCTGAAGCTTATGTCCAAGCCGAGAAACAAGGTGCAAATCCGACGACGTTGCAGAAAACCAACAGTGACCTGAAAGGGCAGGTTCAGTTTCTACAAAACAAGCTGAACAAGGGCAAGGGAGGCGATCTGCCGCCTTGCTGGGCGAACGAAGCCGGCAAAGCAGAAATGTTCCTCACGGTGTACTTGAAGGAGGACTCACTGAGCTTTGAACCGGCCTGGCCGCCAACACGACAGGCAGATGCTGAAGCGCTCCCGAATTTCTCCGCTCTGATGGCAAACACCACTCGCACGTATGAGGACTTTCTTCAGGCGGCACGCTCCATCTCTGATTTAGCCAATCAACGAGAGTGTAAATTCTATGTGCGACTGGCGAGTCAAATTCAAGGGGCAGTGATGTCCGATCGGCGCCGCCTGATGATAGAAAATTTGTTCTACAAGGTTGAAGTTCGACGTTAGGTCTTGTCGTCGACATGCGGTTTCTGAGCCGTGTTAACAGGCTCAGAATTACGCAAGGCTAGGCTGGTAATGATCACTCATCACCAGCCCAGTGGCGGGACGTCAGCGTGTTCGCGCGTAGTCGCGTCGGCGCAATGCAGTGCGGTTTCTTCCACTTATTTTTCCAGAGAATGACTCTGTGCAAAAAGAATTGCGGTCGAGATATCGAGCGATATGGAAGCAAACGACTTCATCAGCAAGGATTGCGGCAGTGCCCAATCCCACTTTTCGCGCAGCATGTTTTCCACCTCCGAAAGTATCGAATCTAGATCAGCAGCATCCAGGCTTCCGACTTCCTTCAGTGCCATTTGGGTTCGACCGATGTCGGCGTCAACCTCAATGGTAAGGCCTGCGTTATCACAAGAAAGGCCGACATGATTGAGTAACAAGCGCAGTGCATCGTTGGCATGATCACCTAGCCAGCTCATCAGATAACACTTACCGCCCGACTCAACTATGTAGCGCTTACCAAGTCCCAGCGAAACAAATGTCTTTCGAGCCTCGTCGAGAAGCTCTTGAGCCCCTTGATCAATAAAGGGGCAGGGGATTGTGTCTGCCAAGACGGCTCGCATTTCTTGGCGTACGTTGTCATGCACCATCGCCCCCAGACCATCGAACTGAGGAGGAGCGCCACCGCGTGCTGCTGAAACGATGATGACTTTGGCCTGGAGATCAACATCACGAACCTGCCACCTCCGGCCTCCGAAAATAATGCGCTGATCCTTGGTCAGTGGACGGCTTACCGGCACAGATCCCAGTGCCCTACCATCGCATACAAGGCGAAATTCTTCGTCGCTGGTGAATGCGCTGTAGAACTCATAGTGGTTGATCAATCGCTCTCCAACCGTCCCAGGAAGAAGCAACCCTGAGCTGTCCTGAACAATGAGCTCGTGCTCGCCGAGCGCCTTGAGCAACTTCACAAAGTCTGGTTTCTCAACTTTTGGAAATGTTCCCTCAGCAATCAAACTTTTCCAGAGATCTGCAGCAGATGCACCGCCGCACTGGGCAATCACTGAAAGACATTGTTGAACGAGGGTGGACGCGTGAATGCCTTGAGCCCTGGGAGGTTCAAACCATCCCTTGGCCAGCAGTCGAACCATGGCAATGGTTTGAACCAAGCCTTGGCGCAGTTGATCCGAGAGGCTCGATCCATCTTTGAGTGGCGATTCCTTGCAGTAAACGCGCAGCGTTGCTTTTTCTCCTGGGCGCCTTCCCGATCGCCCTAGACGTTGTCGCAGACTCGCCACCGATGGTGGGGCACCAATCTGCACGACTGTTTTGATGCTGCCGATGTCTATGCCGAGCTCAAGCGTCGTGGTGCAAATCGCGGATGCTGCATGAGTCCCTGCCTTGAGAGCATGTTCTGCTTGCTCACGTAAGTCCTTCGAAAGGCTACCGTGATGAGGCCAGAATTCGTTAGGCACGCCGTCTTTCTCGCAGCGCCGTCGCAGTTGATCTGCGTACCATTCAACCTGAGACCGGCTGTTTGGGAAAATCAGGTTGTTACTGCCGCGTAACACCTTGTAAAGATGATCAGCGATCGCGAAGTCTGGGCTTGCCTCGTTCTCTGTCTCGTCTTCATTTTCCGCCTGGTCAGAGAGCTTTACGGGCTTCTTCTTGAGCTCGCTCATGGGTGGCTGAATGTAACCACGAACTTGCACCTGGAGAGTCTGGTTGGAGCTTTTTGATTCAATGACGGTAACGCCATCGGCATTTCCCGGGCGCAAAAACTCCGACGCCATCTTCATATCGCCGAGGGTGGCTGAGAGCCCGACTCTAGGGAGACGGTGGCCGGCAACAAGTTCTACCCGATGCATTAGCGACTGAAGTTGCTTGCCTCGTTCGCTACCGATGAACGCATGCAGCTCATCCACGACGATATAACGCAGGTGCTGGAACACCCCGCCAAGACTTGAACCGCGGTTGACGAACAGGGCTTCAAGGGATTCAGGAGTGATCAGAAGCACCCCCTCAGGGGACTTCAAAAAGCGATGTTTTTTACTTGAGGAGATGTCCCCGTGCCAAGCCACTACGGGAATCTCAAGCTGCTCACAAAGACGGCTTAACCTGTCCCACTGGTCGTTGATCAGGGCCTTGAGCGGGCTGATATACAGCACCGAACCGGGTGGATCATCACGATTCAGCAAATTGGTGAGTATGGGAAGAAAAGCAGCCTCGGTTTTGCCTGCCGCTGTTGCTGCGGCGATGATGACATCCTGATCGGCATCCACCAGAACAGGTACCGCCCATTCCTGGGCGTCGCGCAAGGAAGTCCAGCCTTCCGCCCAAACCCATCTCTGGATTCGGGACTCAAGTTGATCGAAACCCGATGACTCAGAGTGTGAAGGTGGCAAGTTCATCGTCCGCATCGACTTTGGTATCGTCTTCGCCGCCTGAGTCCCTGGCGACCTCGACGGCTCCAAGCAGCATTCGCCAATCGGCGCCCGGGTTTTGCTCCAAGATGGCGAGCAGGTTGATGAACGCTGTGATCGTGGTACGTGGCGTGCGGAAGTAAGCTTCTCCCAGGCGCTGATTACAATGCGCCATGAACAAGGGGAGCGCTTCGTCAGGTAGTAAGTATTTTTCGACATCCCCGCCAGCGTATACGTGACGAAGTTTCTGAAGCAGCACGTAGAAGTCTTCCGGGGTCAGGCTGGTCAGGCGAATGACCGGCCCCGACAGATCCACCAATCCTGATTTTGCAAACGAGTTCTCGGCCAATCGAGATTGCAGGGCAGGGTAGCTGAATAGCCCCCGACGAGTGTCCATCAAAAACTCAGGAGTGCCACCTAAAACGAAACCAAGCCCTTCGGACGATCCCTGCAGAGAGTCGTTGAGAATACGGAGGATCTGTTCGTAATTGGCATTACGAGCTTGGGTATTGGCCAGTTTGTAGAGGTTGACCAGTTCGTCGAGGCAGATCATCAGACCGCCAAAACCTGCAAGTCTGACGAATCTCGACAGGAGCTTGAGCTGATCGTAGACGGAGGCATCATCAATGATGGTTCGTACACCCAAGGCTGCTCGGGCATCAGTCTTAGTGGTGAACTCTCCACGCAACCAACGGATGGCGTCGGCCTTGAGCTGCTCGTTGCCTTCTTCGAAACCTCGGCAATAGGCGGCAATCACCTCCGCAAAATCATACCCGTTGACCATCTCGGTCAGCTCGGCCAAGTGAGCACGAATAACAGTCTCGCTGTCCGTACCCGCCGCCTTGGCTTCGGTTTTGGCCTGAGAGATAAATTTCTCAACAATGCCTTGCATAGCCCCTCCGTCGGGCTTCGTACGCGTCGACATGTTTTTAGCCAACTCGGAGTAAAGCGAAC
Organism: Pseudomonas sp. Pse35; assembly: GCF_024519715.1. NCBI lineage: Bacteria > Pseudomonadati > Pseudomonadota > Gammaproteobacteria > Pseudomonadales > Pseudomonadaceae > Pseudomonas > Pseudomonas sp. Pse35. The sequence goes on from NZ_JALJRP010000015.1 coordinate 69,755, forward strand.
GTGCTTGTCCACCCGTGGCATGTAATCTGCGATCTGGGTTCAAGTCGGCATGCATGGTGACAAGCTTGCGCTCCATGGCAATGGCTCGTACCAGGTTCAGAAAGAACGTCTTGCCCGCACCGTACTCGCCAATGACGACTCGAAATGCCGATCCACTTTCAACCAGGCGATTGACGTCCTTGATCAGTGCATCTAGTTCGCCTACCCGGCCAACCTGAATCAGGTGTTGGCCTACGCGAGGAACGACGCCTGCGCGTAGCGACTGGATGACCGCATCGCGATCCTTGGCTCTGATAGTGCTCATAGGGCTAACTCTTCCAGAATGTCTGTATTGATCTCGACAGGGTCATCACCCTCAGTGACGGGCATGTCGAAACGTTCAAAAGCCATGTCGTTAATTTGTTCCAGGGCACCATCGAGCATCAGTTCCATGTCGCTGGCGGCAGCTTCAAGTTCGGAGCGGCTCCACTCAGTGCGTGAGATCAGCAACCGAAGGAATGCAGAGTGTTCTAAATCGAGACCATCAATGTCTGCACTCGATTCTTGTACCGATTCTGCCACATCGACCAACTGTTCCGATTCGTCAACCTGGTCATCAGTGAAGACTTTGGCAAGGAGGGCGGAGACCTCTGCGGTTTCTCGTTGCAGTTCTGCAATGCGCTCGTGATCAAGCACGAACCCTTGATTCGCAGTGGCGGTGACCGGGGTACCAGGCTCGGAACGAGGAATGCCGGCTTTTGGTTTTACGGAGGCAATACTTGCTCCAGATGCAGCACCGTGGAGATCGCTGTACAGCAACTGACTGTCTAGCTGCAGGGCCTTGTAAACGCGCTCAAGAAGTTTCACTTCCAATGGGCTGACGATGCCATCAGCTTGCGCCAGATGGGCCAGGAAGCTGGCAATCGTGCGTTTGGCTTCGACCGTTAGTGGGTCGAGTTTTTTCTTCAGGCTGGCCAGCGTTGGCGGTTGCTGAATCTGGATTCGCAGGTGTGCTTTAAGGCGTTTGCGATGGGCGACACTCAGGTGATTCCAGGAATCGATGTGTTGAGCAAGCAGCGTAACTTCCTCAGTGGAGGTATCACCATCGGCAGAAGCCACAGCACTAGCAAGGTCGAGCGTCACCGAAGCAGCATTGTAGGCTGCAGAAGCTCGCAGTGACCCGTCTTCTGGTTGAGTCACGAACAGCGCGATTTGATCTTCTGCTTTCGGTGTCTTACTGCCAGCCAGTACGTCGGGTTCAATACCGATGTGAAGCGATTCCAGCGCGCGGGCAAGTGCAAGTACTTTGTCGCGGGACAGGGCGCCGGCGCTCTTGAACCGGCCTGCGAGTTCGCCAAAGCTCATGACAATCAGGTCGTCGCCAATTCTGAATTGAAGCTCGTCCAATTCTGTACGGGCTGCCGTCGGCCAGAGAGCGACGGGAAGTTGCAAAAGACCTTCGAGAGCTTCTGCGCTATCAGGGTTGCGGCCCAAATATCGGCTGTAGGGTTCAAGCTCGGTAGTGCATACCTCAACCAGCAACTGCAGGCTTTTTCGTGTACCTGACGTGGCCAGGACATCAGGAAGGTCACCCAAGCTAAGCGTGGGGGCCATTAAGACCGCGGAGGCCGGCCGATAGCTGGTTTTAAGTTTGGTCTTGTTCTGCGCCAGGACAAGACCCTTAGGATGGGCGCTTGTGTACTTAAGCTTGAACAGTCTCGAAAAGACATCCTTGCAGCGAGTCACGGGCGTGCGTTTGCTGATGTTGGGGTCAGCTAGCGCCCAGGCTAATGCCCAATCGGCATCAAGGGGGCGCTTGTTGGAAGCGAATTGCCCCAGACCTACGCGCAGTGGCAGTGGCATCTCGTAGCTATACGCGACAACGTTGGGAGGTGAGCCAAGGTAAAGGTCTGGATCGATCTTGGTGTTGCTCAGGTAATCCAGAAAACCTTCCGCATATCCCCTGAACGACCTATTTTCCCCGTAGATACTCAATAGGCGCTGGACTTCTTCTAAGATCAAAGGAAGCTCAGCCTTGACGCCCGGGTCACTCACTGCGTCAACGAGTGCTCGACGCTCTAGACCATAGAAATACAAAAAGACGTAGCCGGTGTCTGCCAGTGGGTAACGACGACCGCCCTCCAGCCATTGAAGGTATCCACGGCGAGCCTCTGATGTGATGGAGTGAAAACTGGGCCAATAGGACATCAGCCGTTCTTCTAGATCGACGTGTGTCTTTGCGATACGGAGCTTGGGGTTTATCAGTGAGGGTTCTTCGGCATCGTGCCGGCCACCTAGCACGCTGCCCATATAGAACATGCCACCGGGAATTGAAAAACCGGAAACGGTGACAGATTCACCTGCTGGCACCCAGCGAACATCAGGTTTTTGCGTGCTCGCATTTGGAATTTTGAAGGACTTTGAAGATGCTGAGCCGAGTTGGACAGTGTAAAAATCAGAGGTTTCCTCTGTGCCCATATTGCTCCCTGAAACCTCACGGATAGAGAAAGTGATGCCTGACCGTTGATGCTCTCGCAGATGTTCCGTCTCCGAAACGGCTACTGACAATTGCTCGGCCTGTCGCCTTGAGCGACGAACCAGCAGCCAAAAAACCGCGGCAATGCAAGCAATAACACCAATGGCGATCCAAGCATTTTTCGGGATCGATGCGACTGCGCCGAAGGCCAGAGCGAAAATGATCAGGATGCCGTTACTTGTAGAATTTTTTGCCTTCTTCCTTGCCATGAGTCGTTTCAACCTTGAAATATGGGTGCTGGCGCAATGGCAGTATCCGATAATTGCCCTACGAGAACCATGGGCTGAGGAACGCTATTGATCGGAAAACTTTGCTCGCGCACGAATAGCTACAATCATCAGAAGTAGCTTTTCAGCATGACGCGCGCAGATCATCCCCCTCCATTGCTGATAGCTGCGATTAATTGTGGGCAGCTATCAGCCGATTCTGTTGAAAAAGTCGGATTTTCAGATCGCCTGAACTCAGGCACGACCACCATTGGAGAACCTACTCACCACATTGAGTGGTTTTTCGGCCCTTCGGTGACCTTTGCTGCTCTGTTAGTGGGTTAGTTTGAGGCTTTTTGCTTGGCGCAGGCACACCTATCCCGTGACCGGTGGCCCTTGAGAGGTAAATTTGGCCAGTCGTCGCAGGTTCTGCACCGCAGCGGCCAGCGTGAATTCATCAGTCGCGCCACTCATGCCACGTAGTCGCAGGCGATCCAATTTCAGGATGCGCTTGAGGTGGGCAAACAACATTTCGACCTTTTTACGTTCGTGGCGAGAGCGCACGTACGCAGGTGTTTCTGCGATTCGCCGAGCCACATCACGCGCGGCTTCATGCACGCTGCGAGCGATCTTGCGGAACGCAGTATTCGGGTAGCACTTGGCTTTCATCGGACAGGCAACGCAGTCGGTCTGCCGGGATCGGAAGATGATGGTGTTGGCTTTGGTGACGTGCGAACGCTCGTTCTTGAAGGCTCGCCATTCACTACGTAATGCATTGCCAGCCGGGCAGCAGTATTCCTCGGACTCTTCATTTCAGTGGAAATCGTTACTCGAAAAGCTGTCGTTCTTGCGCTCGGTTTTGTCCCACACCGGGACATGCGGCTCGATGTTTTTTTCCTCCACCATCCAGGCCCGCATCGGCGCAGTACCGTAAGCGGTGTCGCCAATGAGGCGTTCCGGCTTAATGTCGAACTGCGCTTCGACCCGATCGATCATCGTCTTGGTGCTCTCGACTTCTGCGGTTCGATGAGCCGGTGTGGGTTCCACATCCATGATCACACCGTGCTCGGTATCGATCAGATAATTCGTGGAGTAAGCGTAGAACGCTGGGCCGCCTGGAGCTGCGGTCCAGCGGGCTTGAGGATCAGTCAGCGATAGGCGCTTCGGTAGCGTTTCGGCCAGAGCCTCTTCATCGAGTGCCTCAAGATACTCACGCACGGCGCGGGTGCTCAGGGCTGGATCGCTCCAGTTGACCTGTTCATCACCCGGTACACCGCGCTGCCGGCTGGCATCCGCTTTGATGATGCTGGCGTCCACGGCAAAGCCTTCACCTTTGACCAAGCCTGCGTCCATGCAGCGACGCAGCGCTTCATTGAACAGCCAGCGAAACAGATCGCTGTCCCGAAAACGGCCGTGTCTATTTTTGGAAAAGGTCGAGTGGTTGGGCACTTCATCTTCAAGGCTTAACCGGCAGAACCAGCGATACGCCAGGTTCAAATGGGCCTCTTCGCACAACCGCCGCTCTGAGCGAATGCGGTAGCAATAGCCCACGATCAGCATGCGGATCATCAGTTCAGGATCAATCGACGGACGCCCGATCGGGCTATAGAAATCGGCGAGGTAATGGCGCAGGTCGCTCAGATCGAGACACCGATCAATGCTGCGCAGAAGGTGATTGGCTGGAATGTGATCTTCAAGGTTGAACGAGTAAAACAGCCGATCCTGCCCACTCGATAACTGTCCCATCATGCTGCGTGCTTCCCTGCTGGCCAATGCAGATATTTTGCCGCAGGCCAGATAGGGGAGCTACTTTTTCAACAGAATCGGCCGATTTCTGCCGGTCATGATGGGCAGAAATCGAGCCAAATAGCGCGCTCGGCGATGTCATACGAAACTATGAGTACTCAGTACTGAAGATGCCGACTTATGAAGTCGGTAGCAATCCAGTCGCGGTATAGGCTGGGAAAGAAATCATCGACTCCGCCGGTGAGTGCTCGTAGGTGGAGGACAACACAGCACTGAGTCGATCGCCCAGCAGATTCCAGGCACGTTTCTTCTCTTCGGCATAGTCGTGATGCAGGTAGTGGCGTCTCACCCGAGAACCGGCCAGCACATGGTTTTGGCAGCGATCGATGACGTCCAGGCTGACCCCCAAAGCCTGCATCATGGTTGCGCCCGTACGGCGCAGGTCGTGCGGCGTCCAGTCGCCGTTCTGGCCGTCGGCCAGGACCAGGGTATTGTCATGACGCCGTCTAGAGAGGGCCTTGCGGTTTTTGAAGCGAGCCTGGCGGTCACCGACCTGCTTGCTCACCACTTTCACGTCCACATGCCCTTCATCCTGCTTGTTGGGAAAACACCACTGTGAATCTCCCGTCAGGGTTTTGAGTTCCTGAAAGAAATGCAGGGCAAAGGGGGAGAGGAAGACATGGTGGTCCTGCTTCTTGCCCCGGGTGCCCTTGACGTTTTCACTGGGGAGGAACCAGGTCTGCTGGTCCAGATCGACATTTCTCCATTCGGCCTGTAGCAACTCGCCAATCCGGCACAAGGTGCCCAGGCTGATCCAGAGCGCGAGCTGCGTTTCCTTCTTTAGCGGCCGAATACCGTCGTATTTTTGGCCCGCGGGGAGGGCGTCGTAATCGGCGGTCATTTGCTGGAAGCGGTTGTGCAATTCCAACAGCTCAGTCGGGGAAAGGATGCGGCTTCTTTCAGCTTCGTAGTCGACAGGGATCAATGGGGAGATGTCGACCAGTTCAGTCGGATCACCCTCAACCAGTAACGCCCGCCAAGGTTGGCGCTTTCTAGCCCAGCTGAACATCTGGGTGAGGTCGGCGAAGAAGCTGATGGCCTGCCGGTGAGCGCCGCGGTTGACCACGGCCCGGATCAGCGCCCGAACATCGTGTTCGGAAACATTGTTCACCGCTGTCTTGCCAAGTGCTGGCAAAAGGTCCTTGTTAAAGCGTCGTTTCAACTCGGCATTGCTGTCTTTACGCGCCACGCCATCCAACAGCCAGGCCTTGGCCAGATCCTGGACGGTCAGCGTTTGCACCTTCGTCGTTTTTACTTGTTCGGCCTCTACGTTAGCCGCGGCGTAGGCCTGTGCCTTGGCGGTTTTCTTGTGCTCGTTGGGATTGATCTGCTCATCAATGAGCGTCCGGGCTTGGTTGCGTGTCTTGCGGATGTCCGTCAGGGATTTGCGCGGCCAGGACCCGCAGGAGTATTCTTTGTTCTGGTCGCCCCACCGATAGCGATAGAAAAAGCTGACCGATACGCAGTCCTTACGGACTGAGATTCGACCGGCGAGATTACCATACTCGCGGAGGATGCGACCGGCATCATTGGCGGTCAGTGCTTCGAGTTCTTTAATGGTAATTTTAGCCATAAAACGGACTCCCCCTACTTTTACCCCCACAAAAACGTCGGCTCTTGATGGACGTTACTGGACTCTCGTAGAGCAGAACACCGCTGGAGCTCAAGTAAATACTAGCTTAGAAAAATCCAGAGTGAAATTTCGGAGTCTTTCAAAAAGTATGAAAAAGGAGATGGGGTGCTAGGGGTCGAGTGTTCGAATCACTCCGTCCCGACCATTATTCCTGAGTAAAATCAGACACTTGAGCCGATCAGCTAGATCGGCTTTTTTGTGCCTGCGCAAAAACTTGCACAAAAACTACCCGGTGATCTCAATGATATTCAGGTCCAGTATTGCCTCGGACCAGATGATTCTTCGTTGGTCTCCCTGGGAGCTTTCAGTCATTCCGCCATTGCGTTCATTAGGCTCGGCCTAAGCAGGCTCTCAGTGATCCCTGATGTTCGATAATCTGGGCTTTCGTCTCTTCCCTCCGATCATCCGCTAAGCGAAAGTAATCATTACGAGCCAGGGTCGCCTCAAGTTTCGCGATGGTCTGTTGTATGGCGATGCACGGGTCGTTCCTAGAGAGCTGCCTCTGGAGTCGATCAGACGTTATGGTGTAATGCTCGATCGTTGCGTATGCAGTGCCGAGTTGTTTATCGACCTCTACCAGTTTATTTTCCGCTGCCGTGAGTTTCGATTTCACTAAGTTGAGTTCTTTCGACAGTTCATCTCTGGTGTCCGAAAGCTTACGGTTTTGCTCTCGATACTCATCAATTCTTAAGCTTTGCTGCTTAACAGTAGCTTTGACGTTACCGAATTCCATGAGTTGGTAGCCCGCACCACCGAGCAGTGTGAGGGCAGGCACCAATACCGCGATTACTGTGCCCGCTTTAGCCCACCCGCTTCTCGGATGTACTTGTTCATTATGTTCTTTCGGCATTTTCACGCTCAGCTTTGTGAATGAGATGAGATCCGACTGCCTTATCTTAGCGGACGTCCGAGAATCGAACGCCATGGTTCGGCCGAAACCTTTATATGAGTTCCTTCAGGATTCAGCAATGACAATGGGCTCGGACCTTATCTGGGGAGTGTCGCCAGGCCGGGTATCTGTCTTTCAGCCGCCAATGGTGACTGTGTAACCTTCTGCCTGAAAGGCAAGATAGAATCCCTCGCATCAAAAACAAAGGAGGGTCGCGGATGTTCAGTCACATCACTGTTGGAACAAATGATCTTGATCAGGCTGCCGCTTTTTACGACGCTGTACTGATCCCGCTGGGGCTGTGTCGCCGCACCGTAACTCCTGATGGTGGACCGACGTCGGCATGCTGGGTCAAGCCAGATAGCGCTCTTCCTCGCTTTTATGTGTACAGCCCTTATGATCGCAACGAAGCCAGGGCAGGGAATGGCAGCATGGTCGCTTTCTCGGCTCCCTCTCCAGATGCGGTAGACGTTGCCTATACCGCCGGGCTTCATGCGGGCGGATCGGATGAGGGAATGCCCGGCTTACGTCCGCAGTATGGTGAAGGTTACTACGGCGCATACTTGCGTGATCCAGATGGCAATAAGGTACATGTTGTTCATCGTGGAGATTTGTAAGTTCGGCACATTCTGGCTTGTACGGGGTGTTTGCGGCAGTGCCGTTCTGGCTGCCGCCTTACCTGGGGCTTCATGATCGCGTCTTCTTGAAACGGCTGACCGGGCGCGCCAAACCAAGGTTTTCGCGCAGTGTGGTGCCGGTGTATTCGCGCCGAAACAAACCGCGCCGCTGTAACTCGGGAACCACCCAGCGGGCAAAATCCTCCAGCCCGCCCGGCAAGTGCGGCACCAGAATATTGAAGCCATCCGCCGCACCTTCTTCGAACCAGCGCTGCAGTTCATCGGCGATCTGAATCGGCGTGCCGATCACGCTGTAATGACCGCGGCCACCGGCAATGCGTCGGCCCAGTTGCGCTAGTGTCAGCTGTTCACGCTGGGCCAGTTCACTCAGCAGTTGCTGGCGGCTGCGTTGACCGCTGTCGGTCAAGGGTAGCTGCGGCAGCGGCCCATCCAGGGGGTAGCCGGACAGGTCGAAATTACCCAGCATGCGCCCCAGCAACGCCACCCCCACCTTGGGTTCGACCAGCGCCTGGAACGCTTCGAATTTGGCCTGGGCCAAGGCTTCGGTTTGCCCCACCACCACAAACACGCCCGGCATGATTTTCAGCGAATCGGCCTCGCGCCCGTATTGGCCCAGGCGAGCTTTGAGGTCGCTGTAGAAGGCCTGCGCGTCGGCCAGTGAGGTCTGCGCGGTAAACACCACTTCGGCGGTCTGCGCGGCCAGTTCACGGCCGGTTTCCGAGGAGCCAGCCTGCACGATCACTGGCTGGCCCTGGGGCGAGCGCGCCACGTTCAGGGGGCCTTTGACCTGGAAGTGTTCGCCCACATGGTCCAGCACATGGCGTTTACTTGGTTCGTAATAGCGCCCGCTGGCCTTGTCGCGCACGAAGGCGTCGTCGTCCCAGCTGTCCCACAGCCCCGTCACCACCTGATGAAATTCCCGTGCGCGGCTGTAGCGTTCGGCATGCCCCAGGTGCTCGTCGCGACCGAAATTCAGCGCCTCGGCGGCGTTATCCGAGGTCACCAGGTTCCAGCCTGCGCGACCGCCGGAGAGGTGATCCAGCGAGGCGAATTTACGCGCCACGTGGTACGGCTCGTTATAGCTGGTGGTAGCGGTGGCGATCAGGCCGATATGTTCGGTCACGGCACTGAGGGCCGAGAGCAGGGTGAGCGGCTCGAAATGATCCGAACGCGCCATCTGGCTCGCGACCTCACCGGTGGCGGCGGCGATGCTGTCGGCCACGAACAGTGCGTCGAACTTCGCCGCTTCCGCCACCCGTGCCAAATGCTTGTAGTGGGCGAAGTCCAGGCCAGCATTCGCCGGTACGTCGGGGTGGCGCCAGGCGGCCACGTGGTGCCCGGTAGCCATCAGGAAGGCGCCGAGTTTGAGTTGACGGCTCATGCTAGAAATCCTTGCGCAGTTGCACGCCGAAGTAACGCTCATCGTCACGAGGCACGGCGCGGTAGATGTAGTTGCCGCCGCTGGCTAGCAGCGGTGAGTAGGATTTGTCGGCGAGGTTCTTCGCCAACAGCGCCACGCGCCAGCCATTGGTGTAGTCGGCCAGGGCCACGCTGGCGTTCCAGATGCCGTAGGCGCCTTGTTTGGTGTTCAGGTTCTGGCTGATGTCGTATTGCACTTCGCTCTGCCAGCTGTAGTCAGTGCCCAGTTCGATATCCAGGCCGTTATTCAGAGGGATGCTGTAGTCGGCGCGCACGTAGCTTTTCCAGTCCGGGCTGAAGGGCAGTGGCTTGCCATTGACGTTGCAGGTCGCCGCCGCGCCTGGCGGGCACGCGAACTGATCGATGCGCGCTCGGGTATAGGCCAGGGCGCCGGAGAGCTTGAGTTGCTGGGTGGCTTGCAACGCGTAATCGAGCTCGACGCCTTCGGTGCTGACGCTGCCAGCGTTGATCAGGCGTGTCACGACTTGGCCGGCGACGGTGTCGAAAAAGTTGGCCTGGTAGTTGTCGTAGTCACTGTGGAACACCGCCAGGTTGGTGGTCAGGCGGTTGTTCCAGGCAGTGGCCTTGATTCCGGCTTCCCAGGTATTGGAGGTCTCCGGCTTGAGCGCGTCGGTGTCGCGCGGCTGCATGTTGAAGAACACGTTATAGGCCGGGCCTTTGTAGCCGCGCGAGTAAGTGAGGTAGCTGGTCACGGTGTCGCTGATGTCGTACTGCACGCCCAGCCGCCCGGACCAACCGTCCTCGTCTACCGAACCAGAACTCGATGTCGCCGGTTGAATGCCGCTGACGGTAGTGGCAGAGGTGGACACGCGGCGATGGTCGTACTTCAAGTCGTCATGGGTGTAACGCAACCCGGCGATGCCGCGAAAGCGCGAGGTGAAGTTGAGCGTGGTCTCGCCGAACACCGCGTAGCTGTCGCTGGTGGTGCTGTAGTCGGCAATGCCTCTATCGACCCGCGTCGTGGTGGTGAGGGTGCGCTGATAGGTCTCCTCATCCTTGCCATGCATGTAGAACAGGCCGCCGACGTACTCCAGGAACTCGTCTTTGGGCGAGGCCAGGCGCAGCTCCTGGGAGTATTGGTCGAACGCCAGGTCGCCCTTGTCAGCGGTGCCGGGGAATGCGGCGGTGACCGTGCCGAGACGGTCGCCATCCTGATATTGAATGTTGTCCCAGCCGCGCCAGGCGGTGATCGAGGTGAGGGTGTAGTCGCCCAGGTTCCAGTCCAACTGTGCCGACAGGCCCTTGTTGGTGTCTTGCACATGGCTGCGGGTATCGGTGTTGATATCGCGGTTGTCGCTTGAGGCGCGCACCGGCCTCAAGGCATTGCTGAACGCCGGGTTCAGGGACTTGCTGACCACACCATTGGGCGCGTCATCGTGGGACTGCATGTAATCGGCGATCAGGGTCAGCTTCACGTCGTCGTTGGGCGTGAACTCCAGCTTGCCGCGAACGCCCTTGTGGTTGTAGCCATTGACCTCCTGACCGTTATGGCGGTTGTCGACGTTGCCGTCGTAGCTGCCGAACAAGGTGCTGATCGAGCCTTTGAGTACCTCCGGTACCAGGCTGCCGCCGATGCCGAAGCGCGTGCGGCTTTCATTGCCGCTGTAGAACGACTGATCGATAAACCCGTGGGTCTGGGCCGTCGGCGCCTTGCTGGTGATATTCAGCACGCCGGCCGAGGCGTTCTTGCCGAACAGCGTGCCTTGCGGGCCGCGCAGTACTTCGATGCGCTCAAGGTCCAGCAGGTCGAGGGTGGCCTGGCCGGGGCGTGCATAGACCACGCCGTCGATCACCGTAGCCACCGTTGGCTCAACGCCCGGCGAGGTAGAAATGGTGCCTACGCCGCGCACGAACAGTGACGTGTCCTTGTTCGAAGCGCCGGTGCGAAAGTTCAGCGACGGTACTTGCTGCGCGATGCTCGCCACCCCGTTGCGATTGTCACGCTCCAGTTGCTCGCCCTCAAGCACCGAGACGGCCACCGGGACTTTTTGCAGCGATTCTTCGCGGCGGGTAGCGGTGACTGTCACGGATTGGAGCGTGGGTTCCTGCTCATCAGCTGCAACAGCGCCGCAGACGGGCAAGGCGCTGAGGCCGGCCAGAAGCAACAAATGGGTGTGCCGTGGAAAGTTATGCATGCTGTGCCCGCTCGAAAAAATACCCTGGTCCGCTGCGGTTCTGCGACCGTCAGCGCCTGTGAACATGTCTTGGGCATTCGCTCGAGCGAGTAGCAGACAGCGCGCTTTGTTAGCGCTAACATCAACATTATTGAAGCGGGCCATTTAGAGCGTCAAATACTAAAAAATTAGTTTTATATTCCTTTTTGAGGTTTTGCCGTGGACGAACACAAACCGCGCAAGCGCCGGGGCGCCGGCCGCGTCACCCTGAACACCGTGGCGCGCCAGGCCGGGGTGTCGGCTATTACGGTGTCGCGTTACTTCAACCAACCTGAACAGGTTTCACCCGAGCGCCGTGGACGTATCGCCGAGGTGGTCGCGCAGTTGGGGTATGTGCCGAACCTGGTGGCCGGTGGCTTGGCCTCTGCGCGAGGCAAAATCGTCGCGATGGTGATTCCGAATATCTCGGGGCCGATTTTTGCCAATACGCTGCAGGGCTTCAGCGACACCCTCAGTCGTCACGGTTACCAGCTGTTGTTGGCCTCCAGCTATTTCAGCATCGAACAGGAAGAAAGCGCGGTGCGTGCCTTTCTCGGCTGGTCGCCGGCAGCGCTGGTGCTGACCAGCCGCTTTCACAGCCCTGGCACCGAGAAGATGATCGCCGAGGCAGATATACCGATCGTCGAAACCTGGGACTACGTGCCAGAACGCGCGCCGTTGCAAGTGGGTTTTTCTCATTATGAAGTGGGCGTCACCGCCGCTCGCTACTTGCATGGCAAAGGCTATCGGCGCATCGCCTTCGTACAAAACAGTGCAGTGGGCGACTTCAGCGCATTGGAGCGGCGCGATGGGTTTACCGCGACCCTCTCCGAGTTGGGTGTGCAGCCGTGGGTCTTTGTGCCGGACGCCGACCGTGCGCCCTTCGAAGCTGGCAAGCAGGCCATGGACGCGCTGATGGGGCAGACGATCACGCCCGACGCGATTTTCTTCGCCAACGATAACCTCGCCGCCGGTGGTTTGCTGGCCGGTCAACGCGCCGGGCTGAGCATTCCCCAGGACTGCGCCGTATTGGGATTTGGCGACTACCCGTTTGCCCATATGTTGCTGCCCAGCCTCAGCACCCTCCAGCCACCCGCGTTGGAGATTGGTGTACTCGCTGCCACACGCGTCCTGCAAAGTCTGGGCGTATTAGCCACCGATGAGGAAGTTGAGCGCTTGAATCTTTTGCACTGTCAGTTAATTGAAAGAGAGAGCACCTGAATGACCCGTCGTTATGGCTAATTGCAACTAGTGGCTATTGGCTGCTAACGCTCTAAATCAGTGCATTTGGCAATGTTTTGTATTTAATTACCCCCTTATCCGGAACTAGGGCTATAACTTCCAGTCGATACACCCGGCTAACGCCTGCCTGGGCTATGGCGAACTAATGGCATTGTTCGGTAGTTCTAAATAGCCATACTTTTCGCAACGTTAGATATTCCTCAATGATGTCGTCAGCGCCCATCGATGCTTGCAAGATGCAGATCCCGCATACCGACCAGGTGTGCGCGTGGCTGATGCAGCACGCCGGGCTCAAAATCGCTGATCTGGAACGCGCCCAGCGTTTATCCACTGAGCCTGGCGACCTGCTCGGTTTACTCACGCGCCTGGGCCTGGTGTCCGAGGTCGAACTGGCTCGCGCCTGGGCCGATTTGCTGGATGCGCCACTACTGGTGGCCGACGCGGCGCCGCCGTTGCTTGACCCGCTTCCCGTGCTCACCGAGCGCTTTATGCGCCATTACCAGCTAGTGCCGATGGGTTGGCATCAGGGCGGGTTGCGCGTAATGGCTGCCAACCCGGCGCAGTGGTATCCGTTCCAGGCCCTGGCGTATGCCTGTGAGGTGCCGGTCTGGCTGGCCGTCGGTTCGCATAATGAAGTCGAGACGCTGATCGAGCGCTATTACGGCCAGGGCCGTTCCGCCATGGGCAGCCTGATCGAAAACCTCGATGAGCAGGGCGGCGTGCTGGAGGACATCGAACACCTCAAGGACATGGCCTCCGAAGCGCCAGTGATTCGCCTGGTCAATCTGATCCTGCAGCGCGCCGTGGAACAGCGCGCCTCGGATATCCATATCGAACCCTTCGAAAACCAACTCAAGGTGCGCTACCGCATCGACGGCGTGCTGCACGACGCCGAAGCACCGCCTGCCAGTTCGTCGGCGGCGGTGATCTCGCGGGTGAAGATCATGGCGCGCCTGGACATCGCCGAACGACGCCTGCCCCAGGACGGGCGCATCATGCTGCGCATCCAGGGCAAAGCGTTGGACCTGCGGGTGTCCACGGTGCCCACCAGCTTTGGCGAGTCGGTGGTGATGCGCCTGTTGGATCGGCAAACCGTGCAATTCGATTTCCCCAGCCTGGGCTTCGACGGCCCGCGTCTGGCGGCCTTCCAGGATCTATTGGCGCGGCCCCACGGCATCCTGTTGGTCACCGGGCCCACAGGTTCGGGCAAAACCACCACGCTCTATACCGCGCTGTCGCAACTCAACACGGCTGAACGCAAGATCATCACCGTGGAAGACCCGGTGGAATACCAGCTTGAAGGGATCAACCAGATCCAGGTCAAGCCCGCCATCGGCCTGGACTTTGCCGGAGCGCTGCGCGCCATCGTGCGCCAGGACCCGGACGTGATCATGATCGGCGAAATCCGCGATCTGGAAACCTGTCGTATCGCCGTACAGTCCTCCCTCACGGGTCACTTGGTGCTCTCAACCCTGCACACCAACAGCGCCGCTGCGAGTATCACGCGCTTGCTGGACATGGGCGTGGAGAGCTACCTGATTGCCTCCACGGTCAGCGGTATTCTCGCCCAGCGCCTGGTGCGGCGCCTGGACCCTGCCACGCGCGTGGCCTTCCAGGCCCCGCCGGAATTGATCAAGGAGCACGGCCTGGATCGCCTGACCGAGCAGCGTCCGATCCTGCTTTACCGCGGTGACTATCACGGCCGCAGCGCCCTCACTGAGTTGTTGGTAATGAACGACGAGTTGCGTGGCCTGCTGATGGGCCACGCCGACGCCGCCAGCCTCGAGCACGCCGCCCGCCGCGCCGGTTTGCGCACCTTATATGAAGACGGTTTGCGCCAGGCCCTGGCCGGTGTCACCTCCCTGGAAGAAGTGCTGCGCGTCACCCGCGGAGATGACGCGTGAGCCTGTTCAAGTTCCGCGCCCTGGACAGCCAGGGCGTGGCCCAGAGCGGCACGTTGCAGGCCATTGACCAAGCGGCCGCTGTCGCCGTCTTGCATCAGCGCGGGTGGTTGTTGCTGCACATCGAAACGGCCAGCGGCCCCTTGTTGCGTCAGGCACGTGGGCAGTTGAAGGGCGTAGCGCTGGTGAGTTTCACCCAGCAATTGGCCACGCTACTGGGCGCCGGCCAGCCCCTCGAACGCGCTTTAAACCTGTTGCTCAAGCAAGCCCGCCATCCTCAGGTGCGGGCCTTGATCGAGCGTATCCGCGACCAGGTCAAGGCCGGCAAACCGCTGTCGGCGGCGCTGGAGGAGGAGGGCGGCACGTTTTCCCCGCTGTACCTGAGCATGGTGCGCGCCGGTGAGGCCGGCGGGGCGCTGGAGGGCACCTTGCGCCAGCTCAGCGACTACCTGGAGCGCAGCCAGTTACTGCGCGGCGAGGTGATCAATGCGCTGATCTACCCGGCGTTCCTGGTGGTGGGTGTACTGGGTTCCCTGGCGCTGTTGCTCGCCTATGTGGTGCCGCAATTCGTGCCGATTTTTCAGGACCTTGGCGTACCGATTCCACTGATCACCCAGGTGATCCTGGCGCTCGGCGAGTTCCTCGGCGCCTATGGCCTGGTGGTGCTGGCCGGGTTGTCGATCAGTGGGTGGATTCTGGCGGCGCGCCTGCGCGACCCCCGTCGCCGTGAGCGTTACGACCGTCACCTGCTGAGCATCCGCGTGATCGGCCCGCTATTGCAACGGGTGCAAGCCGCCCGCCTGACCCGCACCCTCGGCACGTTGCTCAGCAATGGCGTGGCGCTGCTGCCCGCGCTGGTGATCGCCCGGCAAGTCTGCAGCAACCGTGCGCTCCAGGCGCAAGTGGCGCTGGCAGCGCAACGGGTCAAGGGCGGCGGCACCCTGGCCGATGCGTTCGGTCGCCAGCCGCTGCTACCGGAGCTGGCGCTGCACATGATTGAAGTCGGTGAACAGGCCGGTGAACTGGACAGCATGCTGCTCAAGGTCGCCGACATCTTCGACGTCGAGGCCAAGCGCGCCATCGAACGCTTGCTCGCTGCACTGGTGCCGACCCTGACCGTGGTCATGGCGGTGCTGGTGGCGGTGATCATGCTGGCGATCATGCTGCCGCTGATGAGCCTCACCAGCCATATATGAACTTTCAAGGAGCAGAACCGATGAAAACCCGACACCGCCAAGGCGGCTTCACCCTTTTGGAAATGCTGGCGGTGATCGTGCTGCTGGGCATTGTCGCGACCATTGTGGTGCGCCAGGTCGGTGGCAATGTGGACAAGGGCAAGTACGGCGCGGGCAAGGCGCAATTGGCCAGTTTGAGCATGAAGATCGACAGCTACGCCCTGGACGTGGGGGCGCCGCCCAACAACCTGCAACAGCTGCTCGACAAGCCGGCCAGTGCTTCGAACTGGGCCGGCCCCTACGCCAAGCCTTCGGAGCTGAAAGACCCGTTCGGCCACGGGTTCGGCTATCGCTTTCCCGGTGAGCACGGTGCCTTCGACCTGATCTTCTACGGCCAGGACGGCCAACCCGGCGGTGAGGGCTACAGTGCCGACCTGGGCAACTGGGAATAACCCGCCCGTGGTCCAGCGAGGCTTTACCCTGCTGGAGATGCTGGTCGTCATTCTATTGATCGGCATTGCGGCGGGGGTGTTGGGGTTGGGTGTACGGCAAGGGCTGCAGGTGGCCAAGGAGCGCCGGGTGGTCGCGCAGATGGTCGAGGCGCTGCGCGCCACGCGGGCGAGCGCCATCGTCAGCGGCCAGGCGGCGCGCACTCAGTTCGACCTCCAGGGCCGCTCGTTCCAGGCCCCAGGGCGTGCGTCACAGCAGTGGCCAGCGCAGGTGCAAGTGACCTTGCACAGTGCCGAGCAGGCCGGGGCCGCCGTGGTGTTCTATCCCGACGGCAGTTCCACAGGCGGTAACCTGCTGCTGGCCAACGGCAGCCGTCGTTGGCGTATCGACATTGGCTGGCTTACCGGCAGTGTGCAGTCCAAGGCGCTGCCATGAAGCACCAGGCCGGTTTCACCCTGCTGGAAATGCTCGCCGCCCTGACGTTGATGGCGGTGTGCAGCAGCGTGTTGCTGGTTGCCTTCGGCCAGAGCGCGCGCGCCTTGTCCCAGGTGGCCCGCAGCGACCGCCTCAACCATGCCGCGCTCACGCTGCTGGACCAGGAAGCCGCCGGCCCGCTGACGGAGGGAACCCGCCAAGGCGAACTCGAGGGTATCTATTGGCAATTGACCAGTACCCGCCAACAGCCGCACCTGTTTCGTCTCGACCTTAACGTGCGTGAAGGCGCGCATCAGGCGCACTTCAGCACTTTGAAGGCGCGCCTGTGAAGCGCCGTGAGCAGGGTTTCACCCTGCTGGAAGTGCTCGTGGTGCTCAGCTTGCTGTCGGTGTTGTTGCTGCTGGTGAGCGCAGCGTTGCTGGGGGCCAATCGGGCGGTGGCCAAGGCCCAGGCCTACACCGTCAGCCTGGATGAAATGCGCGCCGCCCAACAGTTTTTGCGCACCTCGATCAGCGAGGCGCTGCCGCTAAAGCTCACTGACGATGACAGCCAGGCCGAAGGTTTTTTTATCGGCACGCCTGAGCGTCTGCAGTTTGTGGCGACCTTGCCCGGTGTATTGGGCGGGGGTATCCAGCGCTTTACCCTGCAACGGGTCGGGCAGGATCTGCAGGTGGCTTTTTCGCAGAGGGCCTCCCACGCCAACGCGCAGCGCGATGAGCCGCAGGTGCTTTTGCATGACGTCGAGGCGCTGCAGTTCAGCTATCGCGGTGTCTCGCCACTGGGCCAGCCCACCGACTGGTTGAGCCCGTGGCCCTGGCCCCGGCGCCTGCCCACTGCGGTGCGTATCGACGCCTCTGTCGACGGGCCGGTGCCATGGGTCGCCCAGGTGGTTGCGCTGCGCCTGAACCTGTCCAGCGCGAGCAGCGAAGAATGAAGCGCCAACGCGGTGCGGCCCTGTTGCTGGTGTTGTGGGTGCTGGCCTTGCTCAGCGTATTGCTGGGTGGCCTGGCCGGGTGGGTGCAACTGCAAAGTCGCCAGGCGCTATGGCTGCGCCAGCACACTCAGACACTGTTGGCCGCCCAGGCCGGTATCGCAGAGGTCATGGCGCAAGGGCAGTGGGTGGCGGACGGGCGTCCTATTGCGCTGACCTTCGACGACGCCCGCTTGCAGGTCAGTCTGCGCAGTGAGCGCGGCAAGTTGTACCTGGTCAACGCTGCCCCCCAGGACCTCACGCGCCTGGCCCTGGCCTGCGGCGCCACACCGGTTCAGGCCCAGCAGTTGGCCAAGGCCCTTGAGACTCGCCGCCATCAGGGCCTGGCGCCGTTTCGGGTGCTGGAGGAGGTACGTCAACTTCCCGGCATGACCCCGGCGCTCTACAGCCAACTACTGCCGCACATCACCTTGTGGAGCGACCTCGACCGGCCCGCTCCGGCATTCGCCAGCCCCCTGATGCGCAAGGCGTTGAACCTGCCACGCCAGGACGCCGAGGGCGTCGACCCCGGCCAGGTCGTGGAAATCGACAGCCGCGCCGAGCGCCCCGGCGGCTATCAGGCACGCCTGCGACTGACCCTTTTATTGAGCCCTGCGGAGGACAGCGCACAGCCCTATCGGGTGGTGCGGTGGCAAGAATGATTCAACTCGAACCGATTGCCCGCTACTGGCGCGGCAGCCTGCTGCAACAAGGCTGGCGCCTGTGGCTCACGGAGTTACGCGGCTGTGTGCCGAAGTGGCTGGCGTTCCAGGAACCGCCTGAGCAGGTTCATCACTGGCCGCTGACGGCTCCAGTGTTGCCAGGCAATGCGCGCCAGGTGCTGATGCTTGCTCCTGATGCCGTGTTGCAGCAAAGCGTGCAACTGCCTCTGGCTGCCGCGCGCAACCTCGTGGAGGTGGTTGGCTATGAACTGGACCGCTACACCCCGTTCAACGCCGGGCAGCTCTATTTCGTCGCCCGCCAGGAGCGGCGCACACCCAGCCACCTGGAGGTGAGGGTGGTGGCGATCCTGCGCGAGCGCCTTGACCAGGTCCTCACTGACTGCGCCGCCCTCGGCCTGTACCCACACCGCGTGGATGTGGCGGGCCTGGGTATCGACCTGCTGCCCGCGCCGTTACGCCCGCGTTCGCGGCCTGCCGGCAAGCAATTGCAGCGCAGCCTGCCGTGGTTGTGCGGCGCGTTGCTGATCGCGGCGATGCTGTTGTGGCTCAACGACCGCCAGCGGGTACTCGACAGCATGCACGCCACTGTCCAACAGCAAAAAGCCGAGGTCGCCCAGGTGCACGCCCTGCGCCAGCAACTGCTCAACACCCGTGGCGCGGCGCAGTACCTCAGCCAGCGTAAACGGGCGCAACCGCCCCTGGCCGCGCTGCTGAATGACTTGACCAGTTGCCTGCCCGCAGACACCTGGCTCGACCAATTGGACGTCAAGGACGGCGAGGTGAGTTTCTCCGGCCAGAGCGCCAAGGCCAGTGGCCTGATCAGCCGCATCAAAGGCTGCCAGCGCTTGGACAACGCGCAATTCGAAGGGGTGATCCAACCCGACGCACGCACCGGCAAGGACCAGTTTGCCTTGCGTGCCCACTTACGCCAGGAGGCCGCCGATGCGCCGACCCCTCACACGCCGTGAACGCCGCGGCGCCGCCTTGTTGACCCTGGCGTTGGTGCTCGGCGCGGCCTATTGGCTGTTGATCGACAGCTGGTTCGCCGGGCCGCTGCGGGCCATGGGTGAACAGGCCGAACAGTTGCGTGAACAGCAGCAGCGCTATGCCAGCGTCATACGCCAGGGCGATGCTTTGCGCGAACAGTTGGCGCAAGCACAGCAAGACCCGGCCAGCAGCGCCAGCCTGTTGCCAGGGGACGACCCGGACGTGGTCGCCGCCGACCTGATGCAGCGTCTCGCCGACCTGATCAACAGCCACGCCAACCTCGGCGGCGGCTGCAACCTGACCCAGCGCAAACCGATCACGCCTGAACAGAACGACAGCGAGCCCTATCGTCAGGTCAAGGTCAGCCTCACGCTCAATTGCGCCATCGAACCGCTGACCGCGATCCTGCATGGGCTGGAATATCAACCGCCTTTTCTGTTCGTCGATGAGCTGCATATTCGTCGCGACAAACAGGCGCCAGCCAGTGGCGGGGCGGGCAAGCTGGCGGTGCAACTGCTGGTGCGCGGCTACCTGCAACCGGCGCGGGTGGCACCATGATTGGCCCCTTGCGTCCTCTTGAATGGGGCTGGCTCGGCGTGGCCGGGCTCTTGGGGCTGTTGATGGCGATGATCCTCAGCAGCATCGGCGACGCCCCCCGGTGGTTACCCGATGCGCCGGTGCACGCGCCACCCTCGTTCCAGGTGCAGGCCGCTCCCACGCCAGCGTTGCAAGACCTTGCCGGTACCTGGCAAGCGCCGCTGTTCAGCCCGGATCGCCGTCCGGACCGGGAGGTGGGTAAAACCCAAGTGGCGAGCCTGGCCAACCTGACCCTCAGCGGCATCATGATCACCGGCAACCTGCAAATGGCCATGCTCAAGCAAGCCGGTGGCCCAACGCTCACGGTGCGCTTGGGCCAGGCGTTGCCCAACGGCTGGCGCCTGGAACACCTGACCCCGCAATACGCTCGTTTTGCCCTGGACGGGCGCACCCAGACCCTGAGCCTCTACGGTAAGCGGTTACCCCTGATCTCACATCCCCGCGAGTCTCTCCCTTGATTGATATGCGCACTTCGCTGTTTTGCCTGGCTACCGCCGTTTCCCTGGGCGGCTGTGGCTCTTTGCCCGACACCCTCGACCCGGACGACGACCTGCTGCACGAGGCCCTGCAGGGCACCGGCGCACAACGCCCGCCGCTTCAGGCGCCTGTGGCCGAAACCGCTCCACCTGCCACCCAGGCTCCGCCGCAGCGCCAGCTCATTCGTGGCAATCAAGCGTTTGTGCGCCAGCCCGCGGCACCCGTAAACGTGCCGGAGCAGGGCGGCGACATCGTGTTCAACTTCGCCGATCAGCCCATCGAGGCCGTGATCAACAGCGTGATGGGCGACCTGCTGCACGAGAACTACAGCATCGCCGAGGGCGTGAAGGGCACGGTCAGCTTCTCCACCTCCAAGCCTGTAGACAAACAGCAAGCGCTGTCGATTCTCGAAACCCTGTTGTCCTGGACCGACAACGCCATGATCAAACAGGGCAACCGCTATGTGATCCTGCCGGCCAACCAGGCAGTGGCGGGCAAGCTGGTGCCGCAGATGCGCGTGGCGCAACCGGCCAGCGGCCTCTCGGCACGTCTGTTTTCACTGCGCTATATCTCGGCCACCGAGATGCAGAAACTGCTCAAACCCTTCGCTCGTGAAAACGCTTTTTTGTTGGTGGACCCGGCGCGCAATGTCCTGAGCCTGGCCGGCACGCCCGACGAACTGGCCAACTACCAGGACACCATCGACACTTTCGACGTGGACTGGCTCAAGGGCATGTCGGTGGCGGTGTTCGGCCTGCAACGCGCCTCGGTGGCCGAGCTGATGCCCGAGCTGCAAGCCATGTTCGGCGCGGACAGTGGCACACCCCTGGCCGGCATGCTGCGGTTCTTGCCGGTCGAGCGCACCAACTCGGTGGTGGCGATTTCTTCCCAGCCCCAGTACCTCAGCGAAGTGGGCGACTGGATCCGTACCATCGACGAGGGCGGCGGCAACGAGCCGCAGATGTATGTGTACGACGTGCGCAATATGAAGGCCGGCGATCTGGCCAAGTACCTGCGGCAGATCTACGGCAATGGCGCGATCAAGGATGACGCCCCGGCGAAAGTAGCGCCGGGGTTGCGTACCACCACCTTGTCCTCATCCACCAGTGCCGGTTTGCAGGCGAGCGCCCCGGTGCCCGCAGCCGAAGAACCTGAATCCGAGCCTGCCGAAAACACCCAGGCATCGCCCACCAGCGACCTCGAAGCGGGCACGCGCATCACCGCGCAAAAGAGCAGCAACCAACTGCTGGTGCGCACCCGCCCGGCGCAATGGAAAGAAATCGAAGCGGCGATCAAACGCCTCGACAACCCACCGCTGCAAGTGCAGATCGAGACCCGCATTCTGGAGGTCAAGCTCACCGGCGAACTGGACCTGGGGGTGCAGTGGTACCTGGGCCGCCTGGCCGGTAATTCCACCAGTACTACGGTGGCCAATGCCTCCGGCAGCCAAGGCGCCCTGGGCGGTGGCGGGGCAGGGCTGGGGGCGGCGGACTCGTTGTTCTACTCCTTCGTCAGCTCCAACCTGCAAGTGGCCCTGCACGCCCTGGAAACCAACGGCCGCACCCAGGTGCTGTCGGCGCCATCCCTGGTGGTGATGAACAACCAGCCGGCGCAGATCCAGGTGGGGGACAACATTCCCATCAGTCAGACCACCGTCAATACCGGGGACGCCGACACCACCTTGAGCAGTGTGGAATATGTGCAGACGGGGGTGATTCTGGATGTGGTGCCGCGCATCAATCCGGGTGGGCTGGTGTACATGGATATCCAACAACAGGTCAGTGATGCCCAGAACTCGACGGGAAACAGTGAGACGCCGGTGAACCCGCGTATCTCCACGCGCTCGGTGTCCACCCAGGTGGCGGTGCAGAGTGGCCAGACGGTGCTGCTCGGCGGGTTGATCAAGCAAGACAATGCTGAGAGCGTCAGTGCCGTGCCTTACCTGGGGAAGATTCCGGGGTTGCGCTGGTTGTTTGGCAACACCGGCAAGTCCAAGGACCGCACGGAGCTGATTGTGTTGATCACGCCAAGAGTCATCACCAGCAGCAGCCAGGCGCGGCAGGTGACGGATGATTATCGTCAGCAGATGCAGCTGTTGCGACCGGCTCAATGATCCTGGCTGTACCGAGTACCCATGTGGGAGGGGGCTCGCTCCCGATGGTGGCCTGGCACCTTGCGATCAAAAATGTGGGAGCTGGCTTGCCTGCGATGATGGCCTGCCAGCCGACACCTATCAACCTGACACCCCGCGATCAAAAATGTGGGAGCTGGCTTGCCTGCGATAACGGCCTACCAGCCGACACCTATCTACCTGACACTCCGCAATCAAACTGTGGGGGCGGGCTTGCTCGCGAAGGCGGCCTAACAGGCGACGCAGTTATACCGGGTACATATCCATTCCTGCGGTAACGGCCACTTAGGGTTCCGCCCTGACGGCGGCTCACTTTGCAAAAGCGGCAAAGTAAGCAAAACGCTCTTGCCCCACCACTCGGCACCTCGCTTTGGCTCGGTGTGCCCGTAATTCGCCAGTGATTTGGGGGGCCGCCGCCACGCGCCATCCATGGTGCGGGGCGGCTAAACCGGCATCCCTGCCGGTTTACCCCCCAAATCCCTGTCGAATTCCGGCCAGCGTGGTTTAACGGGGCGCCTGAGATCAAAAGCAGATCAAGAGCGGCTCGCTTCGCATCGTGGTTACCGTCGGTAGTTACCGTTGCGATGGGGGGGCGTGTCAGTAAATGCATTTTGACTGGCCCACAGTCATCAGGAGCACGCCCCCTCCCACACTTTGAGCGTTCTGCGCGCCCAGATTAAAAATCATTTTTATGAATAATTATTTTTATAAATAATGAAAGTACAGAATATTAGCTTATGCCCAAATAGCATTATATTTTTAAAATCCATTCCGTTATGTTTGATCCCAACAGCCTACCCCTGACCTCGGATGGTACCCAGCGTGATTCAGATTCTGCGCGCCTGACCGGGTAATCATCCCGCCGCAGCAGAGTCGTTGGACGGGAGCTCAACGTATGTTGCCACTTCAAACCCCTCGCTTGCCCCACACCTAGCCCAAGCCGCATCGCCCCTTTGACTACCGGCCACGTCGCGCCAGGCGCGTGCCTGCCCGACTTTGCGATTTGGAAAAAGCTGGGAATGGATATGAAGCAAATTCTGCAACCTACTGCTGCCCTGACCCTGTCGCTGTTCGCCGCAGCAGCCCAGGCCCAGGATGACAGCACCTTGTCGACGGTCGTCGTGACCGGCAACCGTGGCGCCGAGCAGCGCACGGTCACCAGCAGCCCGGTGCCGATTGACGTGGTCAGCGCCCGGCAATTGCAAAACACCGGCAAGCCCGGGTTGATGGAGGCGTTGAGCGCGGTGATCCCTTCGCTGACCCTGCCGGAAAAAACCGGTTGGGACGCCAGCGGCATTGCCCGGGCACCGAACCTGCGGGGTTTGAGCGCCGCCGAAGTGTTGGTGCTGGTCAACGGCAAGCGCCGCCACACCAGTGCCACCTTGAATATCAACGGCATCAACACCGGCGCGGCGCCGGCTGACCTGGACCTGATCCCCATCAGCGCCATCGACCATGTCGAAGTGCTGCGCGATGGTGCGGCTGCCCAATACGGGTCTGACGCCATTGCCGGGGTGATCAACGTGATCCTCAAGGCCGACACCCGCGGTACCTCGGTGACCCACGCGGGCCTTGGCTACGACGGCAAGAAACAGACCGTGCAGCAAAGCCTCAACAAGGGCTTCGAAATCGGCAACGGCGGCATCGTGCAACTGGCCCTGGATGCACGCAGCCAGAACGATGACAACAAGGCCAGCGCCAACGGCTACACCTATGAGCAAGCCTATGGCCTGGCGGGCAAGTCCACCTATGGCGGCTACGGTACGCCCAAGACCAACCTGCTGACCCTGGGCTACAACGCCGAGTTGCCGATCGACGACAGCCTCAGCCTCTACTCCTTTACCACCTACTCGCGACGCAAGGCCGAGCAGGGGCAGAACTTCCGTCTGCCGACCATCACCAACACCATCACCACCGGGCCTAACGGTTACCCGGCCGGGTACACCCCGACCTGGTACATCGACGAGGACGACTTCCAGGCGGCGTTTGGTGGCAAGGGTACTGTGGGCGAGTGGGACTGGGACTTGTCTACCACCTATGGGCGCAACGAAGCGGAGCAGGGCACCACCCACAACCAGAACCCTTCCCTGGGCGAAGCCACGCCGAACAGCTTCACCTCCGGTACCTGGATTTCCACCGAGCTGACCACCAACCTGGACTTCAAGCGTGGCTTCGACATCGGACTGCAAAAGCCCTTGGACCTGTCCTATGGCTTCGAGCATCGGCGCGACACTTACGAGGTGCAAGCCGGCGATTACGCGTCTTATGCCAATGGCGGTTACTGCGTGGCGCCGGGTAACTGTGCGTCGTCCGGGGCACAGGTCACCAACGGCATTTCACCGGACGAAGAAAGCAGCGCGTCACGCAACAGCCTGGCCGGTTACGTGGATGTGGGTTTCAACCCCTTGCCGGACTGGTACGTTGGCACGGCGGTGCGTTATGAGCATTACAACGAGGGCGTGGGCGCCACCCGCAGCGGCAAGCTGACCACCCGCTACGACTTCACCCCGCAGTTCGCGGTGCGTGCCACCGTGAGCAATGGCTTTCGTGCGCCGTCCCTGGCCAACAGTCTGTTCAGTGCGCGCTCCACCACCTATGGCGTCGTCGATGGGGTGTATCAGTCGATCAACTATGGCGTGCTCCCCGTGGGCTCGGCGGCGGCCCAGGCGCTAGGCGCGCAGGCGTTGAAGCCCGAGCGCTCCACCAACTTCAGCCTTGGTTTCACGCTCACGCCCACCGACCGCCTGAGCTTCACCGCCGATGCCTACGTGATCAACCTGCGTGACCGCATCACCCTTACCGGCACCTTGCTGGGCCCGGAAGTCACCCAGGTGTTGCAGAACAACGGCATCAACTCCACCTCCGGCGGCCAGTACTTTATCAACGGCGCCGACACCCGCACCAAAGGTCTGGACCTGGTCAGCAGCTACAACCAGGACCTGGGCGCGTTCGGCGCGCTGAAGTGGACCGCCGCGTTCAACTGGAACCAGACCCAAATCCTCAACTACAAGGAATCCACCCACATTCTTGGTACCTCCTACGACCTGATGGACCGCCAGGCGCGCAACCTGATCACCGGCGTGCAACCCAACACCAAGCTGATCCTGGGCGGTGACTGGAGTATCGAACGCTTCAACCTCAACCTGGCCCTGACCCGCTACGGCTCGTACAAGGAAGTGAACTCATCGGCCAATCGTGACCTGGACCGGGTCTACAACGCCCGCTGGATCACCGACCTCGACCTGGGCTACAGCCTCACCAAAGACCTGAACATTGCCATCGGCGCCAAGAACCTGTTCGACCTCTATCCCAAGAAACAAGGGGTGCCGAGCAGCACCATGGTTGCCAGCTACGGCACCTATTCGCCCTACGGTTTTACCGGTGGGTATTACTACACCCGGCTGACTTACGCCTTCTGAGGCCTGCGAGGAAAAGAACATGCCCATTGTCGCCAAACCCTATGACCTGCTGGATGAAGTCAGCGCCCAACCGCTGCGCCAGCGCCGTGCCGCCACGCCGATCAAGGCGTTGCGCGTGGTGCCGGCCCGGCACCCCTGGCGCTGGGCCGGGTCGATTTTCGCCGCGCTGGTATTACTCGCCATCGTGCACTCCCTGGCCACCAACCCGCGCTGGGAATGGGGGGTGTTCGGCCAGTGGTTCTTTTCGCCCTCGGTGCTGCGCGGGTTGGGCCAGACGTTGCTGCTGACGCTGTTGAGCACAGTCTTCAGCATCCTGCTGGGTACCGCGCTGGCCCTGGCGCGGCTGTCGGGTTCGCCGTTGCTGGCGGCATTGGCCTGGGGCTATATCTGGTTTTTCCGGTCGATGCCGGCGCTGCTGGTGCTGATCATCCTCTACAACTTTGCCTACCTGTACGACCACATCGTGCTAGGCGTGCCGTTCACCGATCTGGTGTTCGCCGAGTGGTCGACGGTGGATGTGCTCAGCCAATTTACCGTGGCCGTCCTGGGCTTGAGCCTGATGCAGGCGGCCTACGCGGCGGAGATCATTCGCGGTGGGCTGATTGGCGTGGATGCCGGCCAGCATGAGGCGGCGGCGGCCTTGGGGCTGCCGGCCTCTCGACGCATCTTCCGGATCATCCTGCCCCAGGCACTGCGCTCGATCTTGCCGTCGGGGTTCAACGAAATCATCGGCCTGGTCAAGGGCACCTCGATTGTCTACGTGCTGGCCTTGCCCGAGCTGTTCTATACCGTGCAGGTCATCTACAACCGCACCCAGGCGGTGATCCCGTTGCTGATCGTCGCCACGGTCTGGTACCTGATCATCACCACCGTGCTCACCAGCGCCCAGTACTACGTCGAGCGCCACTTCGCCCGGGGCACCGCGCGGGTGCTGCCACCCACGCCGTTGCAGCGCGTGCGCCGCTGGTTCAAGGAGAAGGCCCATGCCTGAAGCACGTGCCGGGCGCATTCAGATCCAGGGCGTGGGCAAGCGCTTTGGCAACCAGCAGGTACTCGATCATATCGACCTGAGCATTGACCCTGGCAAGGTCACGGTGATTCTCGGGCCGTCCGGCTCGGGCAAGTCCACCTTGCTGCGCACCATCAACCATTTGGAGAAGATCGACAGCGGGCATATCACCATCGACGGTGAGTACGTCGGATATCGGCGCAAAGGCGAGCTGCTTTTTGAACTCACCGAACGCGAGATTCTCAAGCGCCGTATCGACGTGGGCTTCGTGTTCCAGAACTTCAACCTGTTTCCCCACCTCACCGCCTGGGAAAACATCGCCGAAGCGCCCCTGGCGCACAAGCGCTGGAGCCGGCTGCAGGCCCGTGACAAGGCCGATGAATTACTCGCCAAGGTCGGCCTGGCGGACAAGGCCGACGCCTACCCGCGCCAGCTCTCCGGCGGCCAACAGCAACGCGTCGCCATCGCCCGGGCCTTGGCGCTCGACCCCAAAGTGCTGCTGTTCGACGAGCCCACCTCGGCCCTCGACCCGGAACTGGTGGGTGAAGTGCTGGACGTGATCAAGGGCCTGACCCAACTGGGCGTGACCCTGGTGATCGTCACCCATGAGATCGGCTTTGCCCGCGAAGTGGCCGACCACGTGGTGTTCCTCTGCGACGGCCAACTGATCGAAGAAGGCCCGCCCGAACAGATCCTGCGCCAACCCCGACATCCCCGCACCCAGGCCTTTCTCGGCAAAGTGCTTTAGTTCAAGGAGTGACTGCCCATGTTTATCACCACTGCCCGTGTCGTCCTGTTGGCAATTGCCGGGGCCGCTGCCCACAGCGCATTTGCCGTGCAACAGGTCGACCTCAGCCCCGATCGCCCGCGCATCCATGCGCCACGCAATGAAGCGGCCATCGCGCAGATCCCGCCGGGCTTCAAGTTCGCCCAGCCGGGCAAGTTCACCGTGGCCGTGTCAGGTGTAGCCGGGCCACCGCTGGCGCTGCTGGCCAGTGACGACAAGACCACCATCGGCAGCGAGGCGGACACCGCCCAATTGGTAGCCGACAGCCTTGGCCTGCAACTCAACGTCGTGCAGACCAGTTGGGAAGACTGGCCCCTGGGCGTCAGCTCGGGCAAATACGACGCGGTGATCAGCAACGTCACCGTGACCGAGGCGCGCAAAAAGCGTTTCGACTTCGCCACCTACCGCCAGGATGTGCTCGGGTTTTACGTCAAGAGCACCAGCAAGATCAGTGAGATCAAGCAGGCGGCGGATATTGCCGGGCTGAAGATCATCGTCGGCTCCGGCACCAACCAGGAAAAAGTCCTGCTGGCGTGGAACGAGGCCAATGAGAAAGCCGGCCTCAAACCTGCGTTGTTGCAGTACTTCGACGACCAGGCCGCCGCACAACTGGCGGTGCAGTCTGGGCGCAGCGACGCACTGTTCGGGCCGAACTCGGTGTATGCCTATTCGGCAGCGATCACCGGCGGCATCAAGCGTGTCGGCACCGTCAATGGTGGCTGGCCGTTGCAGGCGGATATCGCGGTGACCACGCGCAAGGACAACGGCCTGGTGCAGCCGATCCACACGGCACTGCAGGGCGCGATTGTCGGCGGCCAATACGAGCAGGTGCTGCAACGTTGGGGCCTGGATGTCGAGCGCGTCGACAAGTCGCTGATCAACCCACCGGGCCTGCCGGACTAGGAGCATCGACATGGGACTGACACGACGTGAAGCGCTATCGAGTATTGCCGCAGTCGGCGGTGAGAAGGCGGTCAAGGACGCATTGGCGGTGTTGGGTCTGGGCCCATCGTCACACCGCCGACCGCAACCGCTGAAACTCAAGGACGACCTGGGGCAGGGCACTCGGGTTCTGGTGCTGGGCGCCGGAATTGCCGGGCTGGTCACTGCGCTGGAGTTGACACGCGCCGGCTTCAGTGTGCAGGTGCTGGAGGCCCGCGAGCGCGTGGGTGGCCGCACCTGGACCCTGCGTAACGGCGACCGCGTGGACTATAAGGACGGTCGCTCGCAGACGGTGGGGTTTGACCCAGGCCAGTATTTCAACGCCGGGCCGGCGCGCATCCCCAGCCAGCACCGCACGATCCTCGACTATTGCAGTGAGCTTGGCGTGCCGTTGGAAGTGCTGGTCAACAGCAGCCATGGCGCCCAGGTGCGGCCGGACCTCAGCCAAGCGGCGTTCAGTGTCGGCCAGGCGCTCAACGATACCCGCGGGCATCTGTCGGGGTTGCTGGCCAAAGCGGTGCAACGCGACGCTCTCGATGATGTATTAAGTGGCGAAGAGCGCACACGCCTGCTCGGTTTTTTGCAGGTGTACGGTGACCTGTCCCAAGAGTTGGCTTTTGAAGGCACCCTTCGCTCCGGGCACCTTGAATCTGCCGCCCACCCTGGCGCCTTGCCCGCCCGCCATAAACCGTTGGGGTTGGACCGCTTGCTGCACCCGGAACTCTGGGGCGCTCTGTTACACACCGAATTTCCGGAGTTTTCGGCCACCATGTTCCAGCCAGTGGGCGGCATGGACCGCATCACCGAGGCCTTCTACCGACGCGTGCAGGAGCAGGTGCAACTGGGCGCCCAGGTGCGGCAGATCCGCCAGCTGGAGGACGGCGTGGCGGTGACCTACCACGACCAGCACAGTGGCCGTGAACAGGTGGTGCGTGCCGACTTTCTGGTCTCCACCTTGCCGCTGCCCCTGCTGGCCAAGCTCGATACGGACTTCAGCGCGCCGGTCAAGGCGGCCCTGCTCAGCACCCGCAGCGACCAGGCGACCAAGGTGGCCTGGCAATCCCCGCGCTTTTGGGAGACCGACTACCGTACCTACGGCGGCTTGTCGTGGATCGAGCACCCGGCGCGCCCGCTGTGGTACCCCAGCAACGACCTCAACACCCGCGAAGGCGTGCTGGTGGCCGGTTACGTGACCGGCGAGGGCGCTGACGTGTTTGGCGGCCAGCCCCTCGATCAGCAGTACGCCGCTTCCCGGCAAGCCGTGGAGCTGTTGCATCCAGGTTATTCCAGGCACTTGCGCAATCCTCTGGCGGTGTCCTGGGAGCAGATCCCCTACAGCGAAGGCCCGTGGTTGCAACGCGAACACTTCCCCGCCGAGGCCCACGCCCTGCTTGAACAGCCCCATGGCCGGGTGTACTTCGCCGGCGACGGCCTGGTGCAGAGCGGCGTGGGTATCTGGCAGGAATCGGCAGCCAACTCGGCGCGCCATGTGGTCGCGCAACTGGCCGAGCGCATCACCCAACAACACCAACTCGCGGCGTTGGCCGCATCCTGAGGAGCCTCACCATGAGCGACAGCATCCAACGCACCAGCGTCGGCGAATTCCCCATCTCGCAAACCGTCACCGTGCCGGCCTCGGCCAGCCTGGTGTTTGTCAGCGGCACGCTGCCGGACCCCGCCGACCCGAAGGTGCCTGGGGTATATGGCGACACCGAAGTGCAGAGCGTTTCAGTGTTCAACAAACTGCGCCAGATCCTGCGCCAACACGACCTGGACCTGGGCGACATCGTGCAGTTACGGGTGTTTCTGGTCGGCGCCGAAGAGACCGATGGCAAGCTGGATTTTGCCGGGTTGCAGCGCGGCTATACCCAGTTCTTTGGCACGCCCGAACAGCCAAACAAACCGGCGCGCACCGCGTTGCAAGTAGTGGCGTTGCCGTTGCCGGGGGCGTTGGTGGAGGTGGAGGCGATTGCGGCCAGGGCGGTGTGATCACACCCGTCACTCTGCGGATCGTTCCCACGCTCTGCGTGGGAATGCCGCCCCGGACGCTCCGCGTCCCATCGCCTCGCAAGCGCCACGCACTGCACAAGGTGACGCGGAGCGTCACAGAATGTATTCCCATGCAGATCGTGGGAACGATCATCATGGCAGAGGTTCCACCTACTCCTGCAACAGCAATGCCTGCTGCTTGAGCCTGCGTTTTTGCGCAAACGGCAAGCTCTCATCATCCCCATACGGCGCGCTATACCAGTTGCCGTAGCTCGGGTTGGGCAGCAGGAACCAACGCTGGCCTAGCCAATTCACATAGGGTTCGACGGCCTTGCGTTGTGCATTCAGGGTGTTGTGTTCGGCTTGCACAAAGTCTCCCAGCGAGTCACCTGCCATCAACAGCACGCGGGCATGGTTGGCGACCCACTGGCGACGACAGTTCTTGCCATAACCCGCGCTTTCGCAGTGGCCGGTGGGGGTGCTGGCCGCCAGGATCTGTGCGTCGCTCTCAATCGGAAAGCCGCGCAAACGCAGGTTTTTGGCGGTGGCCGCGACCTGGCTGTGCTCGCGGTTGGTGAGGTAGTAAACCTGGATGCCTTTTTGCCGGGCCGCCTGCAGGAACGCTACCGAGCCTGGCAGTGCCTGGGCCTTGGCCTGGTTGACCCAGGTGTTCCAGCGGTCATAGGAATAGACCTGATTATTGATGATATCGCGGGCGTTGAGGGGCACGTTGTCCAACAGCGTTTCGTCGATGTCCACCACCACGGCCGGGGGCAAGCCGGCCATGTTGCGTGGGGCAAAGGGCAGGGCGTCCCAGCTCGGGTCGGCCAGGGCGACATCCAGTTGGCGGGTGGCATTGGCGAAGAGCTGGCGGTAGATCAGCTCGTGTTCGATGGACGTCTGGGTCCAGAGCACTGCATCGAGTTGGTCGTTGGCCGGGGGTGTTTGCTGGCAGCCTGCCAGAGCGGTGGTCAACAGGCAGACACTGGCGAATAACAAGTTACGCATGAGCAAGTCTCGCAGAGGGTAGGCGCGTGGTCAGCACAGTAGCGCAATTACCCGCACAATCAAGGCGTGCACACCAGTGACTGGCGCTCATAGTTCAGCGCCTTGTTCTGCGGTGGTAACGCATAGGTGGCACGACAATGCTGCTCACCCCACTTGATGATCAGCGTGCCCTGATCCTCTTCCACCAGTGCCAAGGCATTGCCATTCGGATCGGCAATCGCCAACTGCTTGCCATTGGCGTCTTCCAGTGAGGCACCAAACGACAGCGGTTGATGCTGGGCATCAAACAACTCAAACAATACGCGACGCCCGCTAGTGCCACTGTAATGCGCCACCACGATGGCGCCACGGCGCGGCACCAGTTGCTGGGTGGCGTTGGTGATTTCCACGTCGCCTCCCAGATCGCGGGTGTCCAGGCTGATCCAGTTGACCCGGTAGGGTTGCGCAGTGGGCACCACGGCATAGCCGTTGTACCCGGTCTCCACCCCGCTGTAGCTGCTGATCTTGGCACCAGAGACGCCTGGTACTTCGGCCAGGGCGAAGGTCTCGCTGACCGTCTGCCCCAGGTTGACGCCACCCGCATGAGCCACCACCGAGCCTGCGAGGTTGAAGTTCTGTGAGTTGTAGCCCTGGCCCTGGCTGTAACCGAGGCTGACATCTGCCACGGCGGTGCGACTGTTGACGTTCACCGAGCCTGAGTCGCCGCTGGTGTCACTGTGGCCGGCCTGCACCGAATAGAAAGTGTCGCTGGTATCGGCCACGTAGCCATTGATGCCCGCTTGGGTGGTGGTATCGCCACGTTGGTGGCTGGTGGTGACAAACGCCCGTGGCGCGCGGGCCTGGCTGCCCAGCGGGAAAGACACCGACAGGTTCACCTGCGTGTCGCTGCTCGGCTCGCCCCAGGTGACGATCTGCTTGGTGCGCGTCACGCCAAGGTTGTAGCTCAGGTCGCCCCAGTTGCCGGTGTAGCCCGCGGAAAAGCTCTGGGAGCCGCCCCGATTCCAGTAGCGTTGGTCGCTGGCGTTCACATACAGGCTGCCGAATTCGCTGTTGCGTCCGATGCTCTGGTTGATGGTCAGGTCGGTGCGGGTTTTCGAGTGGCCGGTGCGTACGCGCAGGTCTTCGCTGCTGTCTTCCACATGGTCGGTGAGGGTGCGATAGCCCTCGGTGGAGTAGCGATAGGCGGCCAGGGTGAAGTTGGTATCGGTGCCGGCAAAGGTCTTGGCGTACAAGGCGCGTACGCTGCTGCCCTGGGAGGTTCGCCCCTGGGCCTTGCTGGACGAATGGGTGGTATCCAGGGAGAACGCACCGAACGAGGTGTTCCGCCCGGCACCGATCGACAGCGCGCTGTAGTCCTCACTGGCTTGCACACCGACAATCCCACTGAGGTTGCTGGTCAAGCCGTAGGCCAGCGTACCGCTGAGAAAGCGCGGGGAGGCCAGGCCATCGGCATTGCTTTTGAACGTGCCCGCCGAGACGCTGTATTTCACCTGGCCTTCGCGCACCATGATCGGCAGGCTGGAGAACGCCTGCATCGTCACCCGGCGCGTGCCGTCGGCTTCAATCACGGTGATTTGCAGGTCACCGTTGGAGCCGCTGGGGTAGATATCGTTGATCTCGAACGGGCCTGGCGCGACGTTGGCGGTGTAGAGGATGTAGTCGTTCTGGCGGATTTCCACCGTCGCGTTGGTCTGCGCCACCCCACGGATTACGGGGGCATAGCCGCGCTCGCTGTCGGCGCGCATGCCATCATCAGAGGCGAGCTTGACCCCGCGATAGCGCACGCTGTCGAACAGGTCAGTGTCGGAGAAAATCTCACCGGCGCTGAACTGGCCCTTGATCGCGGTGACGTCATGCTGCAAGTAAGTGCGGTTGCTGGTGAAGGTGTTCGAGCGATCGGTGCCGCCGCTCAGGTTCGACTCGTTGCGCAGGCGCCAGGCCCCCAGGTTGATGCCGTTGCGCAGGCCCAGGTTATTGGCAATGCGGGTTTTATAGTCGCCGGCGGTGCGGCTGCTGTTGAGCTGGTAGTTGATGAAAGCGGCGGGCACACCGTCGTCCCACAACTGTGGGTCGACATACCCGCGCAAGCCACGCTGCATCGCCACCTGCGGGATACTTGCGAGCAGGCGCAGACGGCTGCTGTCGTAGCGCACGCTGGCGTCTTCGATCATGTCGGCAAGGGCGTAGCAGTCCTGCGGCTGCTGCGGGTCAAGTTTGCCCTCGGCCTGCAAACGGTGCAGGTCGATACCCAGTTGCTTGAGCAGGTCGAGGGTCAGGCAGGCTTCTACACGACCGTTTTTCGGGTTGCGCTTGAAATCGATATCGCGTCGGCCCACCAGCATTTCGTTGCTGTACAGGTCGACGCGGTAATTGCCCGGCAGCACGCTGTTGGCCGAGAGCAATTGCTGCAAGTCCACCGGCGACTGCGAGCCTTGCAGGAAGGTGGTGTTGAAGGTTTGCGCAGCGTCATCGGCCATGGTCAGACTGGGCAAGCTGGCAGCAATCGCCAGCGACAGCGTCTTCAACTTCAATACGCCACGTGCGGGCCTGTTGCTGGAAAGAAAAGACATGCGAAGACCTATGACATCCCTGATTGACGGACAGTCGGGCACGCAAACACGCACGCGAAGTGAGCTTGTGAGTTAGCGAAAGTGCTTAGGGGTTAAGTCGCGATTCAGTCGCATACGCCGGTAGCGCAGTGCCGCTAGACAGTGGCGCGCTGTAGTGATTCTGCGCGCCGTAATCATTGATGCTGGAAAACGACAACCGCACCGGCCCGCTGGCAACTGGAGCACTGAGCGCAAACTGTTTTTGTTCGCCGGGCGCAATCATGGTGGAGTCGCTGGCCACTACCGCCTGCACTTTGATGTCGGCCATGGACACGTGGTACAGTGTCGGGTTTTTCACCTGCAACAGGGTTTGGCTGCCGTGTTTGGCCAGCGTCCATTCAAGCTGTGCAGGGGCTTGCAGCGCGCTGCCGGTAAGACCGGCAGGGCGGTAAAAAATCTTGATGCGTTGGCGGATGGCCAACTGCAAGGTGTTCTCGGATTCGCTGGCTTGGGGGATTTCCTGCACATTGAGCCACACCACCGACTCGCGGTCCGTGGGCATGCCGGTGCCCTCATACAGAATGCGCAGCAGTTGTTGTTCCTTGGCGAATACCCGGGCCAGTGGCGGGGTGACGGCAAACGGTGCACGGCTGGCGCTGGCGTCGTTCATGTCGACCCAGGATTGAATCAATACATCCTGGTTACCGTTACGCACGGTGATGTTGGCTTCCTTGTGGTCACCGTCAAACACGATACGGGTGGCATTCAATGAAATGCTGGCGGCGGCCTGGGTAGCCATGAGCAAGCCCAGCAGCCCCAGACATGCGGCGATAGAACGAGGCGGCATGAGGGTTATCCGGTGTAATCAGAAGACAATGGCGAGGCCGCAAGGCCTCGCGCGTTCGGTGCCCGGTGCGCCGAATTATTCGTATTGCAGGATGAACGGCAGGGTGGCGTCACCGCGACCGGCGGTCGACGAACCCGCCGCTGCGGTAGTGACGTAGGCGGCCGCGAAGCTCAGGGTGGCGTCGCCGCCTTCAGTACCGGCACCGTGCATGGTGCTTTCAATGCGTGCGGTGCTTGGCGAGCTGAGGTCAATCAGACTGCCCTTGCTGTCCAGCAGGGCAATACCGACGTTTTGTGCAGTGGCCGAACCCGGGTTCAGGGCCAGTACTTTTTTGCCGGTGACCAGGCCGGAACCGCCGTTGTTGGCGTCAAAGATCATGGCGACCTTGGTGCCCTGGTTGCAGTTGACGTTCAGGTTGAAGTCTTTGGCGGTCACACGACCTGCGGTTGGGTTTTCCGCGGTGCCCATGTCCTTGATCGAAACGTTGCCCATGTCCACCGAAATGGTGCGGTCGGAGTTGGCGCCGTCCACCGAGCACGCGTCGTTGTTGATCACGCCGGTGAAGGTGATTTTGCCGCTGCCGCCCAGGGTTGGCGCTGCTGCTTCACCTTCGGCGAATGCACTGCCGGAGGCCGCGATAATAGCCGAGGCGATAACAGCCAGGGAAAACTTCTTCATGATGATGTCCGTAAGGTTTAGTTGGAAAAAAGTGCTGTTGTTGAACTGCGAGCAAAGAGTAGGCGACGAGGCGGTAGGAGCGAATAAGACGATTCTTATAAGCGCTGGGGCGGGCAGGTTATTTGCACGGTTGCAGCAGTGAAGAGCCAGAAAACAAAGGGCGAAGCCATTGTCCAGAAATGGCTTGCAAGTTATGCGTTAGTTGAAGATGTTACGTTCCAGGCAATAAGCAAGAAGGTCCTGGTCGCTGCTCACTTCAAGTTTGCGCATGGCCGATACTTTTTGTGCGCTGATGGTCTTTGAACTTCGGTTCTGGCGGCGCGCAATGTCACTCACGCTCATGCCGGAAATAAACAGGCGCAGGATCTCGAACTCTTTGGGTGACAAACTTGTAAAGCGCTCGTCAATTGCCGTGAGGGTCTCTATCACCGAGGTCTTTGGCGGCTCCAGGCTGCGATAGTCGCTGTCTTGGGCGATCGCCTTGAGTGCCAGTTGAATCTCGGTATGCAACTGGCTTTTCTGGATGATGCCGACCACGCCCAGCTCTTGCAGGCGGGTGAGAATCAGGTGATTGGAGATCATGGTCAGGATGAGGATCTGTACCTGCGGGAAGTGCCGTTTGAGGTACTCCACCAGCTTCAGGCCATCGCCATAAGGCGAGTCGCCCGGCATGTTGTAGTCGGTAATCACGATGTCAGCGCCTTGATGCTGCAACAGCTCGATCAGGCCGGCCGAACACACGGCCTCGCCGACGACTTGAAAGCGCATGTCACGCTCTACCAGTTCGCGAACGCCAAGCAACACGATCGGGTGATCGTCCGCGATTACCACGTTGAATTTTTTCATAAAGGGCCGTCCGTAGTGCCAGTTCAAGTGAGTGAAGAGTGCCCGAGCTGGAGAGTCTCCAGAACGGCCGACAGACGCTGCATCACAGTCTTCACCTTGAGCTCAAGCGTTGTGTCGAGGCTGCCGCGGTTAAGTGCGCTTTCCAGTTCGATGCAGGCCTGGGCCAGGCTGAGCGCCTGCACTGCGCCCAGAGCGCCGGCGATCGAGTGCAGCAATTGGCCGAGGCCATGAGCATCACGCTGGACCAGGGCCGCGCCGATGCGCTGCATATCCTGCTGCACGCTGCTGATGAACAGCGGGCGCATCTTGTCCGACAGTTGCACGCGATCGTCGAATACTTGGGCGTCAGGCTCAACCGGCGACTTGACTTTGCACAGTTTGATCAACTGATCGCGCAGGGTTTGCAGGCTCAAGGGCTTGACGATCCAGGCGTTCATGCCCACTGCCAGGCAACGTACGCCTTCCTCGCGCATTGCATTGGCGGTCACGCCGATAATCGGCAAGTGTGGATCATGCTCACGCAAGGTTCTGGCCAGTTCATAGCCATTCATCAACGGCATGTTCACGTCGGTCAGCACCAGGTCGAAGGCCTTCGGTTGCCATAACTGCAACGCCTGTTCACCGTTGGCGGCCAGGCTCACCGAGCAACCGAGCGCCTCCAGCTGTTCCTTGATAATCGCCTGGTTGACCGGGTTGTCCTCGGCCACCAGGATGCGCAGCTCTAGCCGCCCGGCGCTTTGTGGCCGGGTCGCTGTGGGTTGCTCGTGCCTGCCGTGCTGCGCCAGTGATACGGTGGCGGCGATGGTGCGTATGTCGTGCATATCCACCACCCAGCCTTGGGCTGTGTGCAGCGGCGGGCTGTGTGCACCGGGCAGGCAGAGCACACGTTGGCCGGGCCATGGCTTAGGGGGATCGCCGGGTAACAGTTCTACCAGTACCGCGTGGTGACTGTCTTTGTCCTGGGTGGTCGCGGCCAGGGCGGCGGTGATTCCCAAGCGGTTGAGCCAGTCACTCATTGCCTGCGCCAGTTCGCGTACCGGTGCCTGCACATACACCGGCGTCGAGCTGGGCTCGATCAGCGGCAGGTTGGTCAGTGCACCACAACACAGTGGCAAGCGCATTTTCAGGGTAAAGCTGCTGCCCAGCCCGGGCTCGCTGACCACGCGGATTTCGCCGTCCATCATCTGCGCCAGCCACCGGCAAATCGGCAGGCCAAGCCCGGTGCCGCCTTCGCTGGCGGTGTCCGGTGCCTGGTAGAACAGATCGAAGAGCTTGGCCTGCTGCGCCTCGGCAATGCCAACGCCGGAATCGGTGACTTGCCATTCCAGGTCGACATTATTGGCGTCGCTGCCCACCACCCTGGCACGAATCACCACGCACCCAAAGTCGGTGAACTTGATGGCGTTGCTCACCAGGTTATTGAGGACCTGGCGGATGCGCATCGGATCGCCCATCAGGCAGTTCGGCAACTGCGGGTCGATGCAACTGTAAAGCTGCAACCCCTTGCGCCGGGCGAAGGCGGCGTAGGTGTGCAAGGTATCTTCGAGCATGTCCAGCGGGCAGAAATCCACGGCTTCTATCGCCATTTGCCCAGACTCGATCTTCGAGACATCCAACACATCACTGATCAGTTGGAACAGTGTGGCGGACGAACGCTGGATGGTGTGCAGGTACGTTTTCTGGTGCGGGTCGAGGTCGGTCAGTCCGAGCAATTCGAGGGTGCCGAGCACGCCATAAAGCGGCGTGCGGATCTCATGGCTCATGGTTGCCAGGAACAGCGTCTTGGCCTCGCTGGCCGCATCGGCGGCATGACGTGCCTCTTCCAGGGCCTGGGCGTCTTCGATGTGCCGGGTGATATCGTTGAATGCATACAGGCGTACGTCTTGAGCCTGATAGCGGGTCGACACAAAGCCGATCTGCAGGTGCCGGCCTTCGATCTCCAAGTGCGTCTCACCGCTCTCGGCGCCATCGTGCTTACCGGCCATTGCCTCCACCAGGCGTGAGGTGCCCGGCCATTGCTGGGCGCGCTGGTTCTCGATCAATACCCTGCCATCGCTGCGTCGCACAACGCATAACCCAGTGGGTGCGGTGTCGATTATCACGCGGCTGAACGCCACGCTTTCGGCGATGCGTTCGTGGGCCAGTTGTGCTGGGGTGATCACCTGGCGTCGATACCATCGGCTGCCAGCCCAACCCAGTGTAATCAGGCTGAACAGCACCAACGCCATGGTGCTCAACGGCCACAATGCGGAGTGAAAGAAGTGCGAGTAGTTCAGGCCATAGACCGCGCTCCAGGGCTGGTCGCCGGCCTCGGTGACCTTGAATTCAAAGCCGTCGGCCGTGAAATGCACACCATCGCTGAGCTGCGCCTGGTTGGCTGGCCCAATCAACCGGTTACCGTCAGGGCCAATCAGGGTAAAGCGATCAAACGCCGAGTGATTCAGCGCGCGCTGTACATCGTCGACCTGCGACACGTCGAGCAGGGTGCCGATCACGGCCTGGCCCTGGGCGTCGAGTGGCAGGCCGATGTAGGCCAGCAAATATTCGGGTTCGGGGCCGGCCTGCCAATACACCCGATTCTGCTCCAGTGGCTGCGGCGCCTGTGCAAGGATTTGCTGTACGGCGTTGACCCGGGCCACCGGGTTGTCGGTATCCTCGGGGCTTTCCCGGTGCTGATAGCCCACGGACGGAATGGTGATGGCGTAGTCGGCCTGGCGATTGAGCAGGAAGGTTTGCGGCGCTTCGTACGGCGAGGAGGACCAGAAGGCGCTGTAGTAGCTGGTCAAGTGCGCACCCAGGGCAAAAATCGGCGGCCTCGCGGCGGTGCTGATCTGCTGTTCATCGAACTTGACGCTGAAGGGCACCGAAAACGAATACTTCTGGCCCTCGTACAGCGTGCGACGGTTGTCGACCATGCGGCTTTTGAGGCTGACCTGCACGTTGGTGGCGTGCAGCAGTTCGGCCTGGATGCCGGGGTGTGTCAGGCTCTTGAGGTAGGTTTGCTGTTCTGCGAGGTTTTCCATCAGCCGCGCAAAGTGAAAGCGCATCGCGCTGTAGCGAATTTCGACGCCCCGGTGCAGAGACCAGTAATTGGTCAGCATCAGCAGCAACGCGATTCCCATCAACACCATCAAGCCTTTGTTCAGGCGCAATGAGCTGCGGGTAAAGGCTTCGAGAATCGCGTTATTGTGCTTCATCAGGGGTTTCCGCAGGCGCAGGATAAATCGGCACTGGATGGAGCTTACTCCTTATGATCGTGGCCGCCAGCTAGTGAGATGTCGCAGGGCCATCATTGTTCAGTAGCTGCTGAAATTGGTCCGAAGACACTGCGTGAGAGATCAGGAACCCCTGCACCTGATTGCAGTCGATTTTGCGCAGCAGCGCCAATTGCTGCGGGGTCTCCACGCCCTCGGCAACCACCGTCAGACCCAACTTGCGGCCCAGCGCGATAATGCTCGCCAATGCCTGGGCGATGCCTTCGTTGTCGTGGCTGCCCTGCACCAGCGCCTGGTCGATCTTCAGTTCGGTAAATGGCGTGGACACCAGATTGAGGTAGGAGCTGTAGCCCTTGCCGAAATCATCCTGGGACAAACCGAACCCCTTGATCCGCAATCGGCAGGCGCCGGCGTAGAAATTGCTGATGTCCTGCGGCACCGAACATTCCATCAACTCGAAGCAGATCATTCCCGGGATACCATCGTGGTGCAGCACGAACTCCAGCAAACGGTCTGCCAGGTCATGGCTGTTGAGCAAGTGGGTCGGCAGGTTGATCGACACTGGAATTTCATAGCCGCGCTGGCGCCAGTGTTCCTGGGCGTGGATCGCTTGCTTGAGCACCAGCCACAACAGCCGCTCCTCCAGTTCGAACGCCTTGATTGCCGGCAGGAACGCGGCAGGCAGCATCACGCCTTGTTCGGGGTGCATCCAGCGCACCAGGGCTTCGGCAGCGACGATACGGCCGTTGGCCAGGGATTTTTTCGGCTGGAACCAGGCCTGGAACTGGCCGCTGCTCATGGCCTGCACCAGCGTGTGACGGTCGATGTCCATGTGCTCGGGCAGTTCGGGGGTAGGCGTGCGCACCCTGTTCCTGAGTTGGTTGACCAGGGTGCGCAAGGCCTCGGCGTTCACGGGCTTGGAAATCAGGCCAAGCACTTCCACATCGAGGTTTTTCGCCACCAGGCTGGCCGCCATCAGCATGCGCCTCGACGCCGCACTCATGATTGCCAGCGCCGGCTTGCAGCGCAGGCTGGCCAGGCACTGGATAAACTGCACGCCGTCCATGCCGGGCATCAGCAGGTCGGTCAGTACCAGGTCGAAGTCCCGCTGGCGCAGGCGCTCCAGCGCTTCTTTGCCATCCTCGGCGGTTTCGAGCAGGAAGTCTCCCAACTCGCTGAGCAAGTTCTGCAGGTAGATATGCTGCAGGGGATGGTCCTCTACAATCAGAATACTAAGGGGCTTCATGGGTGATCCGTGCATAAGGCGCCAGGGAGTTGAATAGAGCCCGCAACGCAAAGGGTTTGACCAGGCAATGGTTCATGCCGGCGGCCAGGCACAGGTCGGCCTCGCCGCGCATGGCGTTGGCGGTGGCCCCGATAATCGGCAACGTGCAGCCCTGGCGCCGCAGTTCACGCGCCAGTTCATAGCCGTTGATATGGGGCATGTTCACATCCGTCAACACCACGTCGAAGTTGCCGGCGGTGTGGAGCTGCAACGCTTGCTGACCGTCGGCCGCCAGCTCCACGGTGCAGCCGAGTTCTTCCAGTTGATCACGCAAAATCAGCTGGTTGATGATGTTGTCCTCGGCCACCAGCAGGTGCAGGTTGAGTTTGTTCAGATCCCGCCGGTGCGTTTGCTCATCGGCACGGGCCACCCATAGCCCTTGCGCCTGGCTCACGGCCTGATGAATAGCCCCCAGGTGGTTGAGGTTGACGTGCCAGGCGCCGGCGTCGGCTTCTACGCCGGGGCAGGCGTTGCTGCTCACGTGAATCACCGGCCCGGGCCACTCGGGCACCAGCAACGGGTCGACACTGCCGGGGTGCACTTGCAACAGCAGATGTGTGTCCGCCAGCGTCGGCAAGCCGGCCTGGGCCCTCGCACCCCAACGGCGCAACCAGCCGGCGACGGCGTTTGCCAGTTCCGGGATCGGCGAGGCCACGTAAATGGTCTCGGCCAGCAACGGTGTCATCGGTGGAACAGATGCTTCTTCCAACGGCAGGATCAGGCTGAAACTGCTGCCCAGGCCGAGTTCGCTGACCATGCGGATATTGCCGTTCATCAACTCCGTCAGACGCTGGCAGATAGGCAGGCCCAGGCCGGTGCCGGCGACCACATTGGTATTGCCCTCACTCTGGTAAAACGGCTCGAAGATCATCGCCTGGTCTTCCTGGGCGATACCTTTGCCGGTGTCCGAGACTTGCCACAACAGACTGGAGCGTTCTCCGTCGCGGCCCAGCACCTTGACCCGCAGCACCACGCGCCCATAGTCGGTAAATTTCACCGCGTTGTTGAGCAGGTTATTGAGAATCTGGCGGATGCGCGTTACGTCGCCGATCAGACGTTCCGGCAGCTTGGGATCAAAGCAGGCATACAACTGCAGGCCCTTGGCGTGGGCCGCTGCGGCGTAGCCCTGGATGATTTCATGCACAAGGTCCAGCGCAGAGAACTCGCCCATCTCCAGTGCCAACTGCCCGGCCTCGATCTTCGATACGTCCAGCACATCGCAGATCAGTTGCAGCAAGGTCGACGATGAGCCTTCGATCGCCTGCAAGTAGTCCTTTTGTTGTGCATCCAGTTGCGTGCGAGCCAGTAGTTCCAGGGTGCCGAGCACGCCATACAGCGGTGTACGGATTTCATGGCTCATGGTCGCCAGGAACAGGGTTTTTGCCGCGTTGGCTGCGTCCGCCGATTGCCGCGCCTCTTCCAGCGCCGCCTCGACCTGCTTGCGCGCACTGATGTCACTGAAGGCGCAAAACAGCACGTCTTCGCCTTTGTAGCGGGTGGGTGCACTGCTCAGGTACAGGTGACGGCCATCGATGGTTTCAAAGTAGTCACTGCGCTCGGAAGGTCCGTTGGCAAAGGCTTGCTCGATCCAGCCGGCGCGCAGCGCCTCGCGCTCCGGCCCGTTACCCAGCCATTGCTGGGCCAGGGCGTTTTCCAGTACCACCTGGCCGTCGGTGCGGCGCAGCACGCAGAGGGCCACAGGAGCGGTCTGGATCACATCGCGGCCGAAGGCTTCGCTTTCGATCAGCGCCTGGATGCGATGGATCGACGGAATGATAAAACGCTGGTCGACGCGGCGCATCACCAGCCCGATCAGCGTCAGGCTGAACAGGCAGAGCAACAACGAACCGAGCAGCTGTTTCCACAGGCCAGTGACCACTGCACGCAGGTCGATGGAGTACATCAACTGCCACTCAGAGGACTTCAGGTGTTTGCGAATCACCAGGTGGTCGGGTAGCCAGCCGTTGCCGACAAAACCGAAAAAACTGTCTTCGCCGGGCCTCAGCTGTTGCTGGCTCAACTGTGTATCGGTGCTGTTGGTGAACACCAGCATGCCCTGGGAATTGAGCATCATGAACTCGCCGGCGCTCTGGTCGCTGAGTGTCGAGGAGACTTCACGGCTATCCATCTCCAGGCCGAGCCAGCCGGAGTCGGGGTCGCGTTCGTCCAGGCGGATGAAGATGTACAGGTGCGAGTGCTGTTCAGTCCTGTCGCTCAGCCAAAGTTCGTTAAGTGTGGCCGGGTCGGTGTGCTGCAGGGCCTTGAGGCGGTTGAGCATGCATTTGGAAATCGGCAATACCTGCGCGGTGGCGTCGTAAAGGCGCATCACTTGCGGGTTGGGGCCGGCGTTGACATAGAGTAGGTTCAGCTGTTTGGCCTTCAGGTAGTCGCGCATGCGTGCGGTCAGCCAGATGCTCCACTGGTTGCCCGATGTGTCGCCCAATTCCAGGTGCTGTTCTTCGGCCGAGGATGGATAGACCCTGGACTGCTTGCGCACTGCCGACAGGCTCAGGCTTTCGAGCAGGGCTTGGCGGTTGGTGAAAAAGGTATGGGCTTCGGCAATGGCGCTGCTCATGTAGCCGCGGCGCTGGGAGATGTCGTTGTTGAAGGTCGACAGCAAAAAGGTATAGACCCCGCTGAGGATGCCTACCAGCAGCACGCTCGCAAAAATACGAAGCAGCCTTCTGGCTGCTTCGGGTCGGGAGAGGACGGGGTTGATCTGGAGCAGATAACTTTTCAATCGCATCGGCGGACTTTACGTCTGGGCCTTTGCCGGTGGCATAAGACGATCCTTAAAAATCACCTACTTGTAGTACATATCCACCACCACGGCAGCATCGAACGCTCCTGGAATCGGTAGGGTGCGCCACTTGAGGTCGGCCCGGAATTCATCGTGGCTCTGGCCCAGGCCCATCAGTTCCTGCAGCGTGAACCAGTTATTGAAGGGCAGTTGCTGCTGGCTCTCGGCGCGAGATAGCGAGATGCCGACTGAGCTGTTGTTGTCCGGCACCAGCAGGCCATTGTTCACACTGCCGCCGCCCGGCGTGGTGGCGAAGCGTGCGCTGACGGTATAGGGCGTGTCGCAACCCTTGCGCAGGTTCAGGCTGAAGTTTGCGCTGCTGGCGACTTCACCGATCGAGGCTTTGCGCGAAGGTGTGGGGAAGTTGACCACGCTGGGGCTGATGGTCAGTTCGGGAGTGCAAGGCACGAAGCGGATATCGTTCATGCCAGTGACCACATAATTGAAGTTGCTGTTGGGGCGTGAGTTGAGCCCGCGCACGCCGTCCAGTTGGAACACGCGGTAAGAGGTCAGCGTGCTGGCCTGGCCGCTCGGTGGCGTGGGGTCGTACTTCTCGATGAACACGCTGAAATTGAGGGTGAAGCGCGCCTTGTCCCAGCCCACGCAGTTGGACAAATTGCAGCCTCGGTCGGAGAAAAAACCGGTACCGACCTTGCCGGTACTTTGGGTAATCGGTTGGTTGTTGTAGCGAATGCCCACGCGAATCCCGGTGCCGATACTCACGCTGGCGGGGTTGACGTAGAAATACACTTCCTCACGGCCGTGGAGGTAGTCGTCCTTGCAGATGAC
Organism: Pseudomonas sp. Pse35; assembly: GCF_024519715.1. Lineage (NCBI taxonomy): Bacteria > Pseudomonadati > Pseudomonadota > Gammaproteobacteria > Pseudomonadales > Pseudomonadaceae > Pseudomonas > Pseudomonas sp. Pse35. Next base: position 114,246 of record NZ_JALJRP010000015.1, read on the forward strand.
ATTGGTCGAGCGCGGGCCTGATTCCCAAATGATAGTGCCGTTAGGTGCGTCGGCGGCGACCGCCAGCGCCGTACCCAGCGCTTCCTGGGTGATGATCGAGTTGGTGCCGTCCTCGCGGCAGGCCAGTGCGTGGCTGGTGGCGGGCAAGACCGCGCAGGCCAACACCAGAAGCGGTAAACAGCGTTTGGTCAGTGACATCGGTTCAAATACCCCGTGATTTATCAGTTGAGCGCCGTGCTATGACGGGCTTGCAAACCGATATCGGTGATTTCGGTGAAGTGGAGAGTGGTGCCCTTGGGTACAGCGTCGAGCGCGGTCAGGGTTTTGCGTTCATGAGGCTTGAGCAGCAGGTAATCGCTGAGTGTCTGGCTGTCGGTTCGCAGGTTGACCAGCGATAGGTGGAAGGCGCTGGGGTTGTTGGCCGTCACCGTGCGCCCGTCGCTGCTCCATACCAACTGCTGCACCGCCTCGGCCGAGCCGCCCAGGAGTGCGGGAGGGCGATAGAACAGCTTGAGCCGCTGGCGGATCGCGAATTGCACGCTGTTGGGGTCTTCGACCTTGAGCGGGATTTCCATGATATTGAGCCAGAACAGCGATTCACGATCGCTGGGCAAGCCCTCACCGGCATACAGTATGCGCAGCTTGTGATGCTCCCCGGCGCCCAGTTGTACCAATGGCTCGGTGGCGGCAAAGGGCACGGTACGGTCGGCTGATTCGTCCTCGCCGGTGATCCAGGTTTGCACCACCACTTCCCGCGAGGCCTGGTTGACCACACTGATACCGGCGGCCTTGTCCTGGCCGAAATAGATCAGGCGGGTGCCTTCGATCTTCAGCGCCGCATTGGCAGGCGGGGGTGCAAGCACCAGCAGCCCGCAGGCCAGTAGCACCACTCTGAGTAGAAACATGAACACGGCAATTCCATGGTCGGGTGAGGGAACGCAGACCATGGTAGGTAGCGAGTGGCACGAAGGCTTTGAGGCGATTCTTAAAAGTACGGTGTGCCCCTGATTGCCGTTTCAGAATCGCCTTAAAGTCAGGGTTCACCCCTGACGGTTACTTTGCTCAGCGTTGAATGATCGACGCGGATGCCCAACTGTCAGGTTTACCCTATGTCCAATAAAGCGTTACGCCTTCTGATTGCCGATGCAGAGCTTTTGCAACGGATCAAGATCGAGAAAATGCTCAACCAGCTGGGCTATCACCGCATCGCCCCGTTGAGTTCGTTCGACGAGTTGCAGGCACTGACACGCTCGGGCGTTGTGGCGTTTGACCTGCTGATCATCAACACTGCGCTGGTGCACTCACGGCAGGTCAACCTGCTCAAGTACTGCCATGACAACCCGTTGATCCGCCACACGCTGATCTATGACGGGCAATGTGCGCAGCGCTCTGTAGTGTCGGTCTCGGTTAGCCAGACCCTGCACCTGTCATTGTCACAGTCGCCCGACTTCACCTCCCTACGACGCTGCATGGAAATTGTCGATCCGGCACACAGTTCTCCGATCGCTGAGTGGCCCATGCTGCACGCCGTGGACGGCCGAGCGTCCCAGCCTTCGATTAGCCCGCGGGCGGTCTATCAAGGCGACCCGACGGTGGTGGCATGTGCTGTGGGGTTGTTTCCCAAGCGCTGATCGTATCGTGCAGCATCAGTCACGCCAGACGGGCAGATCATCATGGTCCAGTGCCCAGTGAGGTTGCCGTGGCCGCAGGCACACACCACCGACCCAGCGCTCATGGCTGGCGTGGTCCAGCCAGCAGGCATTGCCGTCCAGTACCTGCTGCGCCAGTGGCGTCAGCGCCAATACGCGGCGCGGCCACTCCATGTTCGTTTCGGTCTCGATCAGCAGCGGCGCCGTCCCATCAATCAATGGGCGCAGCAGCGCGTGAAACATCATATCGCCCAGGAAAGGCAGTGGCTCGCGCTTGGCCATCAACTCGGCAAACACCCGACCGAAAGGCACAGGCCCGACCTCAGTAATATATTTCAAGGACAAACGTTCAGTCAGTGACAACCCGTCCTCGAGACCCGGCAACTCCTGTAACTGACGCCGTAACGCCGGCGCCAGAAAGGGCAGGGCAGGGTGATTGCCATGGGCCAGTTCCGCGAGCTTGAGCGGTGAGCTGTCGCAGTAAGCCGACCAGGCCCGTTTGGCCAACTGCACTGCGTCGTCGTCGATCAAGCGCCGCTGCGGCCAGAGCCAGGCCAGCACATCGGGGGCCAATTGGCCTATGCCGATAAATCGCTCGACGCCGGGAATTCGGTCTGCCTCAATCAGCTCCAGCTTGCGCGGCGCCTGCTCAAGGCCAGCCAGGGCGCGGACCAGGAACAATTGATCGTAGGCGTCCGCCTCGCACCACAGCACACTGTGATCGGCGTTGTTCAAGGCTTGTAGTTGGTTGTATTCATCGTTGATGCGATGCGCAACTTCAGTGGAGTCAAGGGCAAAGGCCTGACTGATAAAGGTACTGCGCATCGCTCGGAACGCTTCGCTGGGTAGTTCACGCACTGGCCCCATGCACAACGGGTCAGTGAGCATCCGGAACTGTCCCTTGAACCCGGCCACTTGCAGGCTGTGGGCAATATCATTACCACACCGCCAATGAGTGGTGCGGGATTCATCGCTGGCATCGAAACCAGGGTGGCGGGCGGCAAAGTCGAGGGCGTCGACGTGGGCCTTGAGCTTGGGCCAACTGGCGAAGCCCAGCTGTTTGGCTACCTGCCATTGAGCCTGGGACAAGGTTGCGCTGGGGTCTAGGCTTTTCAGCTGCGACAACAGTTCCTTGGCGCGCTTGCGCTGCTGCTCAAGGTTGAGGCGGCCATGGGTAGTGGAGGCTAAAGGGCGTTGCGACATACGAGCTCCTTGCACAAACCTTTTCCGCTTCAAGGTTGGGAGTCGTAGAAATGAGGTGGAGCTGGGATGTCTTGGGCGCAGCCCTTTCCGCGGAAGGTGGCGTAGAGAGCGCCAGACGGGAAATATAGGCAGCATTGCCGTTCGGTGCAACCCTGAAAATGTGGGCATTGCCCCAGTGCCACTCAGTCAAGCGCAGTCCCTGTGTGGCAGCGGGCTTGCTCGCGAAAGCGGTAGGTCAGTCGCTGCATCTGTTACTGCACCACCGCTTTCGCAGGCAAGCCAGCTCCCACATTGGATCTTCGTTGCTTTGAGCATTGCGTTCGCTTAATTCGTCGGCATTGGAGCGGGTGCTGTTTTACTTGTCCTGGCGCGCATCCAGGGTTTTTTGATGCTCGGCCAGGAAGGGTTGCTCCGCTGGATCAAAACGATCAATCCCGGCAGTGAAGCGGTGCCAGTAGGGGTACAACGGCTGACGGCGAGTGACGGCTTCGATGCGCGCCGACTGCTCTTCGGTGAGTTTCAGCTCGGTGGCCGCCAGGTTATCGCGCAGGTGTGCTTCCGTACGGGCGCCGATAATCAGCGAGGTGATCCCCGGGCGATCCTTGAGCCAGGCCAGGCAGGTGCGGGCGACCGAGACGCCGTGTTCATCACCGACGGCGGCGAGGGTCTCGATAATGTCCAGCGCACGCTCCTGGTCGTGGACGTAGGGTTCCGGCCAACCGCTGCCCTGGCGGGTATTGGCGGGCGGCTTGTGCCCGCGTCGGGTCGTGCCGGTCAGCAAGCCTTCGCCCATCGGGCCCCACACCAAAGTGCCAACCTGCTGGTCCAGGGCCAACGGCAGCAACTCGTACTCGGCCTCGCGGGATTCCGGGGTGTAGTAGATCTGCTGGGTAATCGGCTTGAGCATGCCGTGCAGTTCAGCCTTGCCCAGGGTTTTCATCATCTGCCAGGCGGTGAAATTGCTGGTGCCGAAGTAGCGGATCTTGCCTGAGCCGACCAACAGGCGCAGGGCTTCCAGGGTCTCTTCGATTGGCGTCATGCCGTCCCAGTTGTGCAGTTGGTACAAGTCAATGTGGTCTGTGCCCAGGCGCTTGAGGCTGGCTTCGCAGGCGCGGATCAAGTGGTAGCGCGACGAGCCGGAGTTGTTGGGGTTGTCGTCCACCGGGCTGCGGCCTTTGGTGGCCAGCAGAATGTCGTTGCGCTTGTCGCCCAGCGCCTTGCCCACCACTTCTTCGGCCAGGCCGTGGGAATAGAGGTCGGCGGTGTCGACCATATTCACTCCGGCGTCGAACGCCATATCGAACATGCGCTTGGCCAGGGGCACGTCCACCGCCCCGCATTTTTCAAACTCTGCGCGACCGCCAAAGGGCACGGTGCCCAGGATGATTTCCGATACCAGCAGGCCGGAATGACCCAGTTGTCGGTACTGCATGTTGCCTCCTACTTAACGTTGCACGTGAAGGTGTGAACGATGGGGACGGCGATAGTTTGAATTTTTTCATGAAAACCTCGCGCCAAGCTTGGCTATGACGTCAATGAAGATTGTTTCGCTGGATGAAATGCTGGATTGTGAATCCTGGTCATTCCGCCAGACATGGCAGTGGTAGAACATCCCTGGCGTCGATACCCACTCATTTGGAGCCTGTCATGACCCAGCCTGCGATCAAACTCTATGGTTTCCCCCTGTCCGGCCATTCCCACCGGGTCGAACTGATGTTGTCCCTGCTGGGGCTGGCGAGTGAATTTATCCTGGTGGACCTCAAGCAAGGTGCGCATAAAACGCCTGAGTTCCTCACCACCCTGAACAGCTTTGGCCAGGTGCCGGTGATTGATGACGGCGGCACGGTACTGGCCGACTCCAATGCGATCCTGATTTATCTGGCCAGCACCTATGGCCGCGGCGAATGGCTGCCGAGCGACCCTGTCGGGCAAGCCCGGGTGCAGCGTTGGCTCTCGGCCGCCGCCGGCCCACTCCATGCCGGGCCTGCCACGGCGCGCTTGGCCACGGTGTTTGGCGCCGAGGTGGACACTGTCAGTGCAATCAACCGTGCCCATGCCTTGCTGAGCGTGATGGAACAGCAACTGAACCAGAGCCGTTTCCTCGCCAGTGAGCAGCCCAGCATTGCCGATATCGCTTTCTACACCTACGTGGCCCATGCGCCGGAAGGCAATGTGTCCCTGGCCGACTACCCTGAGGTACGCGCCTGGCTCGCCAGCATCGAAGCACTGCCGGGTTTTGTCGGCATGCCGCGCACGGCTGTCGGTTTGCAATCGAGTTGAAGCCCAACACCTGTGGCGAGGGAGCTTGCTCCCGCTGGGCTGCGCAGCAGCCCCAACAAGGCTGCCGTATTTATTCAGCCAAACCGCGCTGGCAGCTTTCAGGGCCGCTGCGCGCCCCAGCGGGAGCAAGCTCCCTCGCCACAGGGGGACACATAATCAGAAGGCGTAAAGATGGATCGATTTCATGAAATGCAGGTGTTCCTGGCCGTGGCCGAGGAGGAGGGCTTCGCTACTGCCGCCCGGCGCCTGAACACGTCGCCGCCCAGCGTGACCCGCGCCATTGCCGCCATGGAACAACGCATCGGCACGCAGTTGCTGGCGCGCACCACCCGCAGCCTGCACTTGACCGAAGCCGGCCAGCGTTACCTGGACGATTGCCGACGCATCCTTGCCGAGCTGGACGAAGCCGAGGAAGCGGCGGCGGGCAGCTACTCCATCCCGGGCGGCCAGTTGACGGTGACCGCACCGGTACTGTTTGGCGAGCTGTATGTGGCGCCGGTACTGGGGGATTATCTGGACCGTTTTCCGTTGGTGAGTATCAACGCCTTGCTGGTCGATAGGGTGGTCAATATGACCGACGAAGGTGTGGACGTGGCGGTGCGTATCGGCCACCTGCAGCAATCCGGGCAGCAAGCGATCAAGGTCGGCGAAGTACGCCGGGTGGTGTGCGCATCGCCGGCTTATCTTGACCAACACGGGCGCCCCCAGCGGCCCGAGCAGTTGCGTGAGGCCAAGCTCGTCACCTCATCGTCCAGCCAACTGGTCAGTGAGTGGACATTCGTTGACGCTGGCCAGCCGCTGAAGGTACCGATCGCGCCACGCCTGGTTGTCACCGCCAACAATGCCGCGATCAACCTGGCTCGCCTGGGGTGGGGCATGACGCGGGTGCTGTCTTATCAAGTCGCGGCAGCGGTGGCGGCGGGGGAACTGGAACTGGTACTGGAGGATTTCGAACCGGCGCCGCTGCCGATCCACGTGGTGTTCCAGCAAAACGGCCGAGTACCGGCCAAGGTCAATACGTTTGTGGATTTCCTCAGCCATCGCCTCGGGCAGGACCCGGCCCTGAACGCCGCGACCAAGCAGCGTGCCTGATGGAGCGTTATCGCGATATGCAGCTGTTTGCCGCGCTGGCCGGGCAACCCAGCCTGGCGTCGGCGGCACGTCATGCGCAGGTTTCCGGGCCGACGCTGGTACGTGCAGTTGCGCGCCTGGAGGCACGCCTGCGCGTGGTGTTGCTGCAACGTAGTACACGCGGTGTCAACCTGACCGATGCAGGCCAGGCTTACCTTGCCGACTGCGTGCGCCTGCTGGCAGCGGTGGACGCGGCCGAGGCCTCGGCCAACGGTTTGCATGTGCAGGCCCAGGGCGACCTGCGGATATTTCTGCCGTTACTGTTCAGCCGCTATGTCATGGCGCCGCTGTTGGCCGGTTATGCGGATCGCTACCCAGCGGTGCGTGTCATCGCGCATTACCACGACTATTTCCCTAACCTGCACGTAGAAGGGCTGGACGTGGCGGTGCTGGTCGGCGAATTGCCCAACTCGTCACTCATTGCGCGGCAAGTCGGGCAGGTGCGCACTGTTGTATGTGCCAGCCCCGCTTACTTGGCGACCCGGGGCGAACCCCGGCATCCGGCTGAACTCAAGCAGCATCATCTGATTGCCAGCGCCGACCCGGTGCACTGGGATTTCCCGCATTACACCCTCAAGGCTCGCGCCCGGCTGCGTTGCGCCACTGTCCAAGGCGCGATCAATGCAGCGGTGCAGGGGGCGGGCGTGATTCGAGCCTTGAGTTATCCACTGCACGAACACCTGGCGAGCGGCCAGTTGCAGCGCCTGTTGCCTACCTTCGAGTTGCCGCCGCAGCCGGTGCATGTGGTCTACCGCGAAGGCCGTCATGCATCGATGCGCGTGCGCAGCTTTGTCGACTACTGCGTCACCGCGTTGCGCGAGCATCCGGCGTTTCAGTTGGCGTAATAGTGGATTGCCCTGGGTGGGCATTCTCTCTATCAAGGCCTGGGCGCAGCATGCTCGTATCTAACCGGAGGTGAGCGCCATGCACTCGATTGAAGCAACCCCTTGGCATGTCGGCGAACGACACATGCAGGAAAGTGCCGGCGTTTCTGAACGCATGGCCATGATCGGGCCCAAGGTCATTCGTGATCATTTGCCTGAGCAGCACCGCGATTTTTATCCGCTGCTGCCGTACTTGATCGCGGGTGTGGTAGACGAACAAGGCATCCCCTGGGCAACGATGCTGGAAGGCGCACCAGGGTTTGTGCATTCACCGGACCCACACACGCTGCAGATCGACAGCCTGCCCGCCAAAAGCGATCCCGCCTGGGCTGGGATAACGGATGGCGCGGCGATCGGCCTGCTGGGCATCGACCTCAACACCCGCCGCCGCAATCGCATGAATGGCCGGATCGGATCGCTTGAGGATGAGGGCTTTACGGTGGACGTAGTGCACACCTTCGGCAATTGCCCCAAGTACATCCAACTGCGGCCCGTCGCTGGCATTGCACGCAAACCCGGCAACCTGGCCGAGCGCAGCTGCCGCCTGGACGACGCCGCACAAGCACTGATCCGCCACGCCGACACCTTCTTCGTCGCCAGCTACATCGACCAGCACGGCGAACGCTCGGTGGACGTCTCCCACCGAGGCGGCAATACGGGATTTGTGCGCGTGGAAGGCAACGTACTGACTATCCCGGATTTTGCCGGCAACCTGTTCTTCAACACCCTCGGCAACCTGCACGCCAACCCGGTGGCGGGGTTGTTGTTTGTTGATTTTGAGACCGGTGACGTGCTGCAAGTGGCCGGGCGTACTTCGTTGATCCTGAGCGGGCCGCAAGTGGCTGAGTTCGAAGGCGCGCAGCGCCTGTGGACGGTAACGGTGGAACATGTGGTCCGCCGCCCGGCAGCATTGGCGTTGCGGTGGCAATTCGCGGAGTTTTCGCCGCACAGCCTGGCGATGGGTACTTGGTAGCCTGGCGCACTCTCCCAGGCGCAGCCTATCCAGTGTGGGAGCTGTCGAGCCCCAGCGAGGCTGCGATGGCGGCGGCACGGTCAACATATTCATTGCCTGACCCACCGCTATCGCGGCCTCGCTAAAGCTCGACGGCTCCCACAGGGGAATGTCATTGTCCGCTGGGTTTGCGCGTTTTCATCAGGCCCCCGGGCATTCCCGGTTCAGCGCTTCCCCCATGAAATGTTGCTGGATGTTGAACCGTCAGCGTGGGCAGAGTCTCTAGGTTAGCCTTGTCTTCCTACTGACAAACAAGGATTGGTCATGCAACGAAAGGTCATTAATCCCACGACGGTATTCAACTCCCTGCAATACGGTTTCAGCCAGGCCATGGAAGTGCCAGAGGGTCGGCGGATCATGCTGTCCGGGCAGGTGGGGGTTGATGCTCAAGAGCGTACGGTGGGCCCAGGTATTGCCGAGCAGACGGCCACGGCGTTGGACAATGTCGAAAAGGTGCTGACCGAGGTGGGGGGCGACCTGTCTCATGTGATCATGCTGCGGCTGTATATCGTCGAATCTGCCCGGGATCAGCAGGAGCCGATTGTCGAGGCGCTGCGCCAGCGCTTCGCGCACAACCCGCCGCCGTCTTCGTGGATTATCGTCAGTGGGTTGTCGTTGCCTGAGTGGTTGATCGAGGTTGAGGCGGAGGCGGTGGTTCCATTCAGTTAGGGCTTTTGCAGGAGCGAGCTTGCGAAAAAACCATAGCCGCCGCACTTATTCAGGATGCACGCGTTATCGTTGACGTTTTTCGCGAGCAGGCTCGCTCCTACAGCCATTCAATACCGAATCATCACCGACTTAAGCTCGGTGTAATCCTCAATAAACGCACCACCAAACTCCCGGCCTAACCCCGAAGACCGGCTGCCGCCAAACGGCACCGCCGGGTCGAGCAGGGTGTGCATGTTCACCCACAAGGTGCCTGCCTTGATCGCCGGGATCATGCGCAGGGCCTTGCCCAGGTCGTTGGTCCACAGGCTGGCACTCAACCCGTAGGGCCCGTGGTTCATCAGCGCCAGCAGTTCGTCTTCGTCGTCGTAGGGCAGGAAGGTGGCGATGGGGCCGAAGGTTTCTTCGTTGAGCAGGGTGTCGTGCAGGTGGTTGGCCAGGATCACGGTGGGTTCGACGTAGCAGCCGGGACGGTCGATGAGGTGGCCGCCGTGGATGATCGTGTTGTTTTCGGTGCGGGCCTGGTTGAAGTAGCCGAGCAGTTTTTGTTGGTGTTGCTGGTGGGTCACCGGGCCGAATTCGGTGTGTTCATCCAGGGGCGAGCCGATGGTCAGGCGGCTGAGACGCGCCTTGAGTTTTTCCAGCACAGCGTCGATTTGCGAGCTGTGCACGAAGAAACGTTCGGCCGCTGCGCAGATTTGCCCCGAGTGCAGGAAACCCGCTTCGATAATGCCATCCACCGCTTTGTCTACATCCATGTCGCGCAGGAAGCCGGCGGCGTTCTTGCCACCCAGTTCCAGGGTCGCGCGGGTCAGCCCGGCGCCCATGGCACTGCGGCCTACTGCAATACCGGTGGGTACTGAGCCGGTGAAGGACACCTTGTGCGTGCCGGGATGTTCCACCAGCCCCTTGCCGACATGGCCGCCGCCGGTCAGCACGTTGAGCACCCCCGCCGGCAAGCCGGCGTCGATGGCCAGTTCGGCGATGCGCAGCAGGGTCAGCGGCGTGAATTCGCTGGGCTTGATGATGATGCTGCAGCCGGTCACCAGCGCCGAGGCCAGCTTCCAGATGGCGATCATGGTCGAGAAATTCCACGGCACAATGCCTACCACCACGCCCACCGGTTCGCGCAAGGTGAAGGCGGTGTAACGCTCGCCATTGAACGAAGGCAGGGAGGGCGTGAGGGTCTGGCCGCTGAGCTTGGTGGCCCAGCCTGCGTAATAGCGCAGGAAGTGCGCGGCCTGGTCGACCTCAAAGGCGCGGGAAATCTGGATGATCTTGCCCGACTGGCAGGTTTCGATCTGCGCCAGTTCTTCGCGGTGCTGTTCCAGCAGGTCGGCCAATTTAAGCAGCACGTTGCCGCGGATGGCGGGCGCAGCCTGGGACCACAGCTGAAAACCACGGTTGGCAGAAGCGACCGCAGCGTCGATATCCGCCAGGTCAGCATCGGCCATGTCGGCGATCACCTGGCCGGTGGCGGGGTTGGTCACGCTCAGGCGTGCGTCGGTGTGGCTGTGCACACTGGCGCCGTCGATAAACAGCCCATGGCGGCGACGCAAAAAGGCTTCCACTTGAGGCAGCAACGGGATATCGCTCATGGCAGGTTCCTGGCAGTTCACAAAGAAACCCCGAGGTTAACCAACGCACTGATAAGCGGCTTGACTGTGCCTGCCAGCTTTTATGCCTGTGCCTGCCGTGCTTGTGAAAAGTACAAGCTTGCCTGCCGAACGTGCATTTCCCGCCTGCACGACCCGTTTGATACTGGCCCTGCATCCCGCGCCGTTCCACGATTCGGAGCGCCTGCCGGACTTCCAATAATAAGCAGGGCCGTCCATGAAAAAGCCAAACCCGCTCCTCGAAGACCTCAAGCCTCTTCTGCCTGCCATTGCCGCGAACGCCAGCCGTGCCGAACAGCTGCGCCAGGTGCCGGATGAGAATATCGCGCTGCTCAAAAGCATCGGCCTGCACCGCGCCTTCCAGCCCAAGGCATTCGGTGGCCTGGAACTGTCGCTGCCCGAATTCGCCGACTGCATCGCCTTGCTCGCCGGCAGTTGCGCCAGCACCGCCTGGGCCATGAGTTTGTTGTGTACCCATAGCCATCAACTGGCGCTGTTCTCGGCGCAGTTGCAGGAGGAGATCTGGGGCGCCAACCCGGATGCCACGGCCAGCAGCAGTATTGCGCCGTTCGGCCGGGTGACCGAGGGCGAGGGCGGCGTGTACTTCAGTGGCGAGATGGGCTGGAGCAGCGGTTGTGATCATGGCGAGTGGGCGATTGTCGGCTGCCGTCGCCAGAATACCGAAGGGACCCAGGATTACTGCTTTGCCGTGCTGCCGCGCAGTGACTATCAGATCCGCGATGACTGGTTCGCGGCCGGTATGAAAGGCAGCGGCACCAAGACCCTGATCATCGACAACGCCTGGGTGCCTGAGCACCGGATCCAGAAGGCCAAGGACATGATGGAGGGCAAGTCTGCAGGCTTTGGTCTCTACCCAGACAGCCAGATTTTCTACGCGCCGTACCGGCCGTATTTCGCCAGTGGTTTTTCCACCGTCAGCCTCGGCGTGGCCGAGCGCATGCTGGAGGTGTTCCGCGAAAAAACCAAAAACCGTGTGCGCGCCTATACCGGTGCCGCCGTCGGCGCAGCGACCCCGGCGCTGATGCGCCTGGCCGAGTCCACCCACCAGGTGGCCGCTGCTCGGGCGTTTTTGGAGAAGACCTGGCAAGACCACGCCGAACACAGCGCCGCCCACCGCTACCCAGCGCGAGAAACCCTGGCGTTCTGGCGCACCAACCAGGCCTACGCCACCAAGATGTGCATCGAAGCGGTAGACCGGCTGTTCGCCGCCGCCGGTGGCAATGCCTGGTTCGAACACAACGAAATGCAGCGCCTGTTCCGCGATGCCCACATGACGGGCGCGCATGCCTACACCGACTATGACGTGTGCGCGCAGATCCTTGGCCGTGAGCTGATGGGCCTGGAACCCGACCCGAGCATGGTGTAGCTGCGTTTTCCCTACAACAATCAGGGCGGCCCATAGAGGCCACCCGGGAGTCTTGCATGTCCGACGTATTCGACCCACGAGCCTTTCGTCGCGCCTTGGGCAATTTTGCCACTGGCGTGACCGTGGTCACCGCCGCCACCGCCTCCGGGCGCAAGGTGGGCGTGACGGCCAACAGTTTCAACTCGGTATCCCTCGACCCGCCGCTGGTGCTCTGGAGCATCGACAAGCGCTCCAACAGCCATGCCGTGTTCGAGGAGGCCAGCCACTTTGCCGTGAATGTCTTGGCGGCGGACCAGGTGCACCTGTCGAACAATTTTGCCCGCCCCCGTGAAGACCGCTTCGCCCTGGTCGAGTACGAGCCGGGGGAGGGTGGCTCGCCGGTATTCGCCGATTGCTCGGCGCGTTTTCACTGCGAGAAATACCAGCAGGTAGACGGCGGCGACCATTGGATCATGATCGGCAAGGTGGTGGCCTTCGATGATTTTGGCCGTGCGCCGCTGCTCTATCATCAGGGCGCCTATGCCGAGGTCCGGGCGCTGCCTCCCTGCGCGCCCGAAGCAGTTTAGAACGGCACGGCGACCACCAGTTGGCTGTAGACATTGGTGCCGTTGCCGCCGACCTGATTGCCACCGGTATCGGCTGATTTATCGGGTTTGTACAGGCCCAGCAGCGGCGTGATGATCAGGTGCTCGTTGACGGCCCATTCGGCATACAGGTCCAGTTCGCGGCCATCCAGGTTCAATTGGCCGCGGGTACTGACGGTGTTGTAGTCGAAGAACAGCGCCCCCAGGGTGATGTTCTCCAGTGGTTTGACCTTGAGCGCCACGTGCTGCACGGCGGTATTACTGTTGAAGGGGCCGGAATAGTTGCCCGCCACTTCGCCCTGCACCCAGGTGCCGTAGCCACGGTTGAAACCTGAAAACATGCCGTCCCAGTTCTTCGAATAACGGGCGTAGCGGTAGGTCAGGTCCGGTGACCACGGCAGGTTGGCGAAGGTGTAGCCGGCTTCGGCGTAACCGGCATTTTCCTGGCCATCGCGACGGCTTTGGCGCGCCAGTTCGAAGGCGAAGTGCGCGTTGTCGATACCGGCATTGCCGGTGCCGCGCAGGCTGTAGAGGTTCATGCCTTTGCGCTGGCGCTGCAGGTCGGTGGCGAAGCGCTCATCCACATCGATGCCGTGAATATAGGTCAACCCCAGGGTGCCCGGCGCGGCACTGTATTCCAGGGTGCCGGCGGCCATTTCGGTGAGGGCCTGGGCGCGGTTGTCGGACTTGATCCACATCAGGCTGCCGTGCACACCGTCCTTGCCGCCCAGGCGAATCACCGCCGTCTTATCGAAGGCATGGCGTGCGGCGATGTAGTAGGCGCCGCCGCGATTGAACTCGCCGTCGCCGACGCCATTGCCCAGGTTGGGGCCGTCGTCGTTAAGGATAAAACCGTCGCCGAGCATGATGATCTGGCGACCGAACGACAGGTCCAGGCCGTCCTTGCCCAGCGCCGGTAACAACTCGCCAGACCGCCAGCCGGCGAAGGCTTCGTCAAACTTGGTGGTGCGCTCGGTGCCGTTGGTCAATCCGGCCGCATCGCCGTCGCCCCAGGTACCGGAACTCACCAGGTTGGCCGTGCCATACACACCGCCCAGGTTGCCCAGGCGCTGTTCGACGCTCAGACCGTACTTGATGAACGCCTCACGCCAAGTGGCGCCGCCGCTGCGCCCATCGTAGTTCTTCGGGCTGTTGAACATACCGTACACGGCGAGGAAGTTGCCGGTGACCTGGGTGTCGGCGTCCGCATACAACTCGATGGCCTGCGCCTGGCCCACCAACAGTGCCACGCCCAGGCCGACCGTCTGGCGCAGGCAGCGGTTTTTCAGTGTGTGCTCCATTGTTATTGCCCCCATCTTGGTTAAGAGTGAGGGCGCATTAGGGCGAGCGGTGTGAGGCCAAGTCTTTTCCCTGCGTGCCAGGCAATTGACTCTGCCCGCCAGGCAGCAGGCCTTGGCAGGCAGCAACAAAACCGGCGGCAGACAGGGGCAAGACGATCAACGGGAGTGGGGCGCAGAGTGCCGACACATTAAAAAAAACCGCTTCGAGGACCCCTCCATGTCGATCAACGACCGACTCACCGCACACCTCAACCGGGGCACGGTAGGTTTTCCCACTGCGTTGGCCAGCACCATCGGCCTGATCATGGCCAGCCCGGTGATTCTCACCGCCACCATGGGTTTTGGCATCGGTGGCAGCGCGTTTGCCCTGGCGATGCTGATCGCCGTGGTGATGATGCTGGCCCAGGCGACAACCTTTGCCGAGGCCGCCTCGATGCTGCCCACCACCGGTTCGGTGTACGACTACATCAACTGCGGCATGGGCCGGTTCTTTGCGATCACCGGGACCTTGTCGGCCTACCTGATCGTGCATGTGTTCGCCGGCACCGCCGAAACCATCCTCGCCGGCGTCATGGCCCTGGTGAACTTCGAACACCTCAACACCCTGGCAGAGTCGGCCGGCGGCTCGTGGTTGCTGGGCGTCGGTTTCGTACTGGTGTTCGGCGTGCTGAACGCCTTTGGCGTCAGCGCATTTGGCCGCGCCGAGATCATCCTGACCTTCGGCATGTGGACCACCCTGATGGTGTTCGGCGTACTGGGCCTGATCGCCGCGCCAGCGGTGCAATTGGAGGGCTGGTTCGGTGAGTCGCTGGTAGGCACCGACCTGGTCACCGTGCTGTCGCTGGTGGGCATGGCGATGTTCATGTTCGTGGGTTGCGAGTTCGTCACCCCGCTGGCGCCGGACCTGCGCCAATCGGCCAAGGTGATGCCACGGGCGATGATGCTCGGGCTGATGGGCGTGGCGACGTGCATGTTCATCTATGGCGCGGCGATGAAGCGCCAGGTGGAAAACGTCGTGCTCGACGCCGCGTCCGGCGTGCACCTGCTGGACACACCCATGGCCATCCCCCGATTTGCCGAACAGGTAATGGGGCAGATCGGCCCGTTGTGGCTGGGTATTGGCTTTCTGTTCGCTGGCGCTGCGACCATCAATACCCTGATGGCCGGCGTGCCGCGCATCCTCTACGGCATGGCGGTGGATGGCGCCTTGCCCAAGGTGTTCACCTACCTGCACCCGCGTTTCAAGACGCCGCTGTTGTGCATCCTGGTGGCCATGTTGATTCCGTGCCTGCATGCGCTGTACCTGGGCGGCAACACCGACAACATCATGCACCTCGTGCTGGCGGCGGTGTGCGCGTGGAGTTTTGCTTACCTGTTGGTGACCTTGTCGGTGGTGATCCTGCGCGTTCGCCGTCCGGACTTGCCTCGGGCCTATCGTTCGCCGTGGTTCCCGCTGCCGCAGATCGTCTCCAGCATCGGCATCCTGCTGGGCATGTGGTTTATCACTCCGCCAGGCATGAAGCCGGCTGACATCTACGTGCCGTTTGGCGTGATGCTCGGCGTGACGGCCACCTATGCGCTGTTCTGGACCCTGGTGGTGCAGAAGGTCAACCCCTTCAAGCCCGCCTGCGTTGAGGAGGTGTTGGCCAAGGAATTCAATCACGAACCGGGGCACGCCCATGAGGGTTATAGCGACCTTGCGGCAAAAACTGTTTGAGCTGTTTCGTGCTGACCGCGCACCCAGCGGGTATCGGCCGGGGGTGACCCTGGCCCACCTGCGGCGTGACCTGGGCTTGGCAAGCCTTGAAGTGGGCGGTGTGGCCTTCGAGATTGTCGAGCGCACCGAGTCGCAGTTGTTGATGCACCTGGTGCTGACCGAATGTGTCCTGCGCGTTCCTGCTGCAGCGGGTGGCGCTGGCAGCTTCGAGGTGCACCATGGCGGCGCGATCCGGCGCAGCGGTATTCATGTGCGGCGCCGCGCTGGCAACCAGGCACTGGGCCGTGAGTTGCAGGCGCGTTTGCAGGCTGACAGCGCGTTGTTCCAGGCGTTGATGCCGCTGGATTTCAAGCGCCTGCGCATCGAGCTGCAAGACCAGCAATGGTGCGTGCGCCTGGAGCATATGGGCGGCAGTGAGGTGGTCAACCGCATGCCGGCGTTCCGGCGCTACATTGCGTTGAGCACCGAGCAACGCGGGTATCTCTTGGTCGTACTGGCCGGATTGCGGCGGGTATTGTCGGACCTCTGATTGGCACCATTAGTGCTTCTGCAAAGGGCAAACAGGTTGTTGTTGCGCGCATATAGATAACATGTTAACTATTGCGCCAGAACAACAAGAATAACGCCACTGCGGAGACACCCAATGAGCATCCCACAGCATGCACCCGACGGGCTCGACAGCTGGAACCGCGAACTGCGCGACGCGTGCGGCCACTTCGATACCGAACTGGCTTTCAACCGTTCGCTGTTTATCGGCGAGATCCATAACCTGCCGCGTGGCTTGGCCATCCTGCGCACCAATGCCGGGCTGATCAAGCGCCCGACGCACCACGCCGACCATGACAACGACCAGGAATGTTTCCTGGTCAGCCAGCGCAGCGGCTATTCGCAAATCACCCAAAATGAGCAGACCGTGCAACTGGCGCCTGGCGAGATGCTGTTGATGGACTCGGTGGGCTCCATCGAAATCACCCCCTTCGGCCTGATCGAACACGCCTCGCTGTCCCTGTCGCGCAACGCGGTATGCAAGCACCTGGGCGGTCAGGCACGGGCCTTCGGCAAGATCTCCTCGACCAAGGCCTGTGGGCGCATGCTGCATGTGCTGATGGACCAACTGTGCAAGGACGATACCGACGATGACGCCACGCAAGTGGAGGCGCTGCAAGCGGCCTTCGTCTCGCTGTTGGGTTCGGCGTTGGAGCAGGGCGACGAGTGCCGCGAGGGCGTTGCTGCGTTGCACGGCAATAACCTGCGCAGCTATGTGCAAAAAGTCATTGATGAGTCGCTGAGCCAGCCAGGCCTGAGCCCCATCGGCCTGGCCAACCGCCTGAATATCTCGGTGCGGCACCTGTACCGTCTGTTTGAAGAACAGGATGACAGCGTCTGCCGCTATATCCAGCGCGCACGGCTCAAGCGCAGTGCAGATGACTTGACCAACCCGTTCCTGCGCAGTGAGTCGATCACCTCGATTGCCTACAAGTGGGGTTTTACCGACTCGGCGCACTTCAGCCGCTCGTTCAAGAAGCAGTTCGAAGTATCGCCCAAGGATTTTCGTTCCAGCCGGTTGCAGGCGGTGCAAGCGTGATCGTTCCCACGCTCCGCGTGGGAACGCCGCCCCGGACGCTCCGCGTCCCGCTCCAGAAGTCGTGACGCGGAGCGTCACAGGATGCATTCCCACGCAGAGCGTGGGAACGATCGGCTCGGCGCATTTCAGCCGCTCGTTCAAGAAGCAGTTCGAAGTATCGCCCAAGGATTTTCGTTCCAGCCGGTTGCAGGCGGTGCAAGCGTGATCGTTCCTACGCTCCGCGTGGGAACGTCGCCCCGGACGCTCCGCGTCCCGCGCCAGAAGTCGTGACGCGGAGCGTCACAGGATGCATTCCCACGCAGAGCGTGGGAACGATCGGGTTTCAGATTTCGGGCAGCGTCGCGCCACCATCCACCACCAGCGTCTGCCCGGTGATATAGCCCGCCAGGTCAGAGGCCAGAAACACCATCGCCCCGGCAATATCCGCCGCCGCGCCCAGGCGCCCCAGCGGCACACGGCGGGCGATGCTGTCATTCACGGCCGCATCGCCCAGGTTATCCATCGCCGGGGTGGCGATCATGCCGGGCTCCACGCCGTTGACCCGCACATTCAACGGCGCCAGCTCCAGCGCTGCATTGCGGATAAACCCATTCACCCCGGCCTTGGACGCCGCATAGTGGCTCAGCCCCGGATAACCGACCCGGTTGCCGGTGACCGAAGACGTCACCAGCACGCAGCCCCGGCCTTGTTCGCGAAACATCGGCAACGCCGCCTGGGTCAGCCAGAACAGCGCCGACAGGTTCACCGCCAGGGTGCGCTCCAGGATCGTTGGGGTAATGTCGGCAAAGGCGGTCAGCGGAAAATACCCGGCGTTGTGCACCAGCACATCCAGTTGCGCCAAGCCTTGGACGCAGGCGAACACCGCTTCGGCATCCGCCAGATCAACGCCAACGGCGTCAACGTGATGCCCCTGCGCGCATAACCCGGCAGCCAGGGCTTCAGCCTGTTCAACCCTACGGTCGGCAATCACCACTCGCGCACCGCGTTGGGCAAAGGCCTGGACGATGCCCAGGCCAATGCCCTGGGCGCCGCCGGTGACCAGCACGACCTGGCCGCTGAAATCCAGGTCATTCGTCATGGGCAGGCTCCAGGTGCGTAAACGCCAGCGTCGGCACGTCGACGATGCTGGAGCCACCGTCCGCCACCAACGTGGCGCCGGTAATGATCGAGGCGTCGTCGCTGGCCAGGAAGCGGCACACCTTGGCGATCTCGTCGGCACGGGCGGCGCGCCGCAGCGGGACATCGGCACACACACGCGCATAGGCCTGCTGCAAGGTTTCGCCGTACGCCTCCATCAACGGCTGCATCTCCGCGTCGGCCATCGGCGTGTGCACCCAGCCTGGGCACACCGCGTTCACGCGCACGCCATGGGGCCCATAATCACGGGCCAGCGAGCGGTTGAGCCCGAGCAGCGCATGCTTGGCGGTGGTGTAGCCACACACCTCGGGGCCTGCCGCCAATGAGGCGATGGAGCCAATCAGCACGATGTTCCCGGCGCTTTCCTGCAACAGCGGCAGGCAGGCGCGGGCGCTGTAAAACGCACTGTCGAGGTTGCTGCGCAGCGCGTCTTCCCAGGTGGCCGGGCTGGTCTGGGTCGCACTGCCCAGCCCGTGGCCACCGGCACAGGCCAGCAGCACATCGAGGTGCCCGAAGTGGCTACGGATTTGTTGGATGAAGCCGTCCCAGGTGTCCGGGCAGGCGGCATCGCCCACCAGGATCAGCCCGCCGGTGTCTTGCGCCACCTGTTCCAGTGGCTCACGACGCCGACCGATCAGCACCAGATGCGCGCCTTCCTGTGCGTACAAGCGTGCGCAGGCAGCGCCGATGCCGGTGCCGGCCCCGGTGATCACCACCGTGCGCGGCTCAGTCACGGGGGTACTCTGTGCGGTTGAGCACCTGGCAATAGGAACTGATCGGGAAGTTCGACAGCGCGTCGAAGGACGCCCCGGCATAGCCGAAGATCTTGCCGTCGCTGCGGTGCTGTTGCAGGTCGATCAGCACCAGGCCGAGGGTCGGTACGATCTTCTCCTGCCAGACGAACAGGTATAGCTGTTCGGCGATCTTGTAGTAATGGCAGCGGTCGGTGTCGCACAAGCCTTTCTCCACGCCCTCAAGGCATTGCCAGGCGTAGAACCGCGGGTTGAGGTAGATGTGTTCGTAGACCTCGCTGGGGCTGTAGCGGTAGTGGTTGCGCAGGCCGACCAACTCGTCGGTGGGGGCGTGCAGGCAGTGGCCCTCCTGCCACGGCCGGTCGAGGCTGCCGTGGAGGAAGTCAACCTGTACCGAGGTCAGCGGTTTGCCAGCCAGGGCGCGGTGGTAAAGGCCTTCGTGGGTCTCTGCCGGTTCCGGCATACGGCCAATCACCGCGGTAAAGGACGCAGTTGGCGTGTCCAGCACCAGGCTGATCGACCAGCTTTGCCCCGCCTCGTGCTTGATAAAGTCCACCAGGTACAGGCCCGGGCGAATGGAGCTGGCGCGGTAGACGGCGCTGCCGCTGGAGTGGCCATCGGCGGCGTGCCAGGCCAAGCGCTCCTGTTCGAAGCGGTGTTCGATCTGCCAGCCATTGGCAAAGTGCAGGGTGAAGGTCTGGCCGGCCAGGTCGGCCAGGGTCGGCAGGATGAACGCCTCGGGTGCAAAACCGTCGGCCAGGGCGCCCACGGTGATCCAGTCAGATGAATTCGACATGGCAACGCCTCCCTTACACGACGGCGAAGTAGTGTTTGACGAAACTCTCGCTGACCACTTCCCACAGCACCGGCGTGCCCTTGGTCACGAACCAGCTGTCACCGGCCTTGTAGCGGGTGGATTGGCCGGTGGACTCGTCGGTCAGCACCACTTCGCCGGTCACTACTGTTGCTTGCTCGGCGAAGGGGTAGACCATGCGGAACTTGCCCTGGGTCGTGCCGAAGTACGCGCTGCTGACCGCATCGGTGGGCGCGCCAAAGGTCATCTTGCCGAAGGCGCGTACTTCGCCTTCGAGGATTTGCGAGCCGAGGTCGGCCACGGTGCCCCAGGCGTCGAGTTCCGACAGCTGGACGTTGTGTTTGAGGGTGGTAAGTGTCATGGCAGATGCTCCGATAAGTACGAGATTTTTGTAGGAACGAGCTTGCTCGCGAAAAACTCACAGGCGCCGCGTTCATTCAGGAAGCACGCGTT